>NZ_JBVHLU010000053.1:0-75983 GCF_055558835.1 Embleya sp. NPDC025285 | reverse complement strand
TCCTCCTTGGGGGAGCCCCTCGGGGGTTCAAAAAAAAGAGGCGGGAGCCCGTGGACCCCCCCCCCACCCCCCGCTCGCGTCTTCACCGGTCGACCGGGCCCGGCCCGGTCGGGGTCAGCCCTGCGGTTCGTCCTCCGCGGGGCCGAGCAGGTTGAGCCCGATACCCGGCAGGCCGGGCAGCAGCGGCGGCAGGATCTGACCCTTGGGCGTCTTCGCCGGGGTCGGCGTCGTGCCCGCGCCACCGGACTGGGCACTGGGGCTCTGCGCGGGCGGGCCGCCGAGCAGCGGGATGTTCAGCCCCGGCAGCAGGCCGCCGTTCTGCGGCTGCTGCTGTGGAGCGGAACCGCCCGGTGCCGCCGAGCCGTTCGGCTGCGGTGCGCCGTTCGCCGCGGTGCCGCCCGAGCCGGGTGGTTGCGGGGCGAGCGGGTGTGACCCGGTGTCCGGCCCGCCGGGCGGGTTCGCGCCCGGAGCGGCCGGCGAGCCGCCGGAGCGCCCATTCTCGGCGGGTGCGGACGAGGTCTTGCCCGCGGTGCCCGCGATCGGGGCGACCTGTTCGTTGATCGCGGTGAGCAGGGTACGGACCCGGTCCCGCTCGGAGGCGAGCTCCGGTGGGAGGCGGTCGCCGATCCGGTCCATGCGCTCGTGGCCGGACCGGGCGAAGTCGGCCAGATTGCGCATCGGGCCTTCGCTGCCGCTCTTGCGGAAGTGGTCGGTGAGCAGCGCGCGGCCCTTGTCGGCCTCTTCGCGCCAGTCGTCGAGCACCTGCCGCAGGTGCCGCACCGTCGCCTTGTCGGCGGGGGTTCGGCCGGTCCGCTTGAGCAGTTGTTCGGCCTCGCCCATTCGGGTCTCGGCCTGCTGGAGATAGCGCTCGCCGCGCTCGTGGTCGTTGTCCGCGAGCGAGATCTTGAAGTCTTCGACCGTGCGCTTGACGCCGTACGTCATGTCGCCGGGCAGCGCGTCGGAGCTGGCGTACGCCACCCCGCCGAGGCCGCTGCCGGTGACCACGACGAACGTGCCCGCGATGGCCGCGCGCCGACGCCAGCGCACGGTGCGCGGCGGGGCCGCGAGCTCCTTGCGCCGGTGCGCGCCGCGGGCACGGTGGCGCTGCCCTCGGTCGCGGGCAGCGCCGCGGCCTCGTCCAGCAGCCGTTGCCGGAGCGCGGTTCGAAAGTCCGTGCTCGGCACGGGTGCCGACTCGGACCGATCTCGCAGCAGCTCGGCGGTCCGCAGTAGCGGGGCCAGCCCGGGCGGGGGCTCTGCCGATCGGTTGTTGCGGTCGTTCTCGTCGAGGGCTCGCGCGAAGGCGTTCGCGGGTCGCCGATCCAGGGCCGCAATGCTCACAGGCCGCACCTCCTCTCCCCGGATGTCCGTCCAGGGAAGTCTCCGGGTCGGGGGCCACAGGGCGGCTCCCCGCCGCAACGATCCCCGAAGGGGTTCGCTATCGAGGAGAACGATCCGGCGACCCCGAAGGTTACGGAAGTGTGATTCACCGCACGTCCTCGGGCAGCAGTCGGGCGAGGGTCCGTACGGCGCGGTATTGCAACGTCTTGATCGCCCCCTCGTTCTTACCCATGATCTGTGCGGTCTCCGCGACCGAGAGTCCCTGCAGGAAGCGCAGGGTCACACATTCCTGCTGCTGGGGGTTGAGCTTGTGCACGGCGTCCAGGAGGGCCGCGTTGGACAGCGATTCCAGGACACAGTCCTCGGGGCTGGACTCGACCTCGTTCGCGTCGAGCATCTCCCCGGTGGTGACCTCCAGGCGGAACCGGCTGGACTTGAAGTGGTCGGCGACCAGGTTGCGCGCGATGGTCACCAGCCAGGCGCCGAAGTCACGGCCCTGCCAGGTGAAGGTGCCGATCCGACGCAGCGCGCGCAGGAAGGTCTCGCTGGTCAGGTCCTCGGCGACGGCGCGGCCGCCGACCCGGTAGTAGATGTACCGGTAGACGGTGTCGAAGTAGTTGTCGTAAAGCTGGGCGAATGCGTCGCCGTCGCCGTCCTGGGCGAGTTCGACGAGGGCCATGATGCGGCGGGCCTCGCCGTCCGGACCCGGTCCCCGGGTGTACCCGGATCCTCGGGTCGGACGGGTCGGTTCGGTGGTGCCGGCGCGCGACGCGAGGGCGAAGCCCACGGGTCCGGCCGGGGTCGCGTAGCAAACCCCCGCGCCGTAACCGGCGGTGGCGGCGAAGCCGACGGACGGGGGGGCAAAGCTCGCGCACACCGCCGCACGCAGTGTCGCCAGCCCGGACACGTCAACCCGGACGATTCGGTGCACGGGACTCCCTGTTGCTTCAGCGGTAATTACGTTCGGTGCGGAATCGATCACCCATAGTAGGGAACTTGGATACCGCCGTGCGCCGATCGAGAATAACGCTTAGTAAAGGAAGGGATACCAAGTGTGCCCATCGGCGTTGTGAAGCTACCGGGATCGACCGCTGTTGTGTGCTCTTTGCGTGTTTGCCGGGTTGTCACGGGTCGGGTGTGCTATATGCGGACAACTCGCCGTCGATCGGGTGTCCCGGGACAGCCGCAAACGACCCCCTCGTCGCAGGTCGCGGGGGGTGTGGGGGTGTTCGGGTGGACCGCTCAGACGCGGCCCGGCACCCGGCGCCGAACGGCGGTGCCGGCGGCCAGCGCACCCGCGACCGCGCCCACGCCGGCGGCGGCCGGCAGCCCGATCCGGGCGGCCTTGCGACCGGTGCGGTAGTCCTTTACACGCCACCCGTTCGCCCGGGCGTGGCGGCGTAGTCGGGCGTCCGGATTGACCGCGCACGGATCGCCCACCAGGGTCAACATCGGGATGTCGTTGGCCGAGTCGCTGTAGGCCGAGCAGTCGGTCAGGTCCAGGCCCTCGCTCACCGCGAGCGCGCGGACGGCCTCCGCCTTGGCCTCGCCGTGCAGCAGTTCGCCGACCAGGCGCCCGGTGTACACGCCGTCCCGGGTCTCGGAGACGGTGCCCAGCGCGCCGGTCAGACCCAGTCGGCCGGCGATCGTGGTGGCGATCTCGATCGGTGCGGCGGTGACCAACCACACCTGGCGACCCGCGTCCAGGTGCATCTGGGCCAGTCCCCGGGTGCCCGGCCAGATCTTGTCCGACATGCACTCGTCGAAGATCTCCTCGCCGATCACCCGGATCTCCTCGACGGTGTGGCCCTTGGCGAACGACAGCGCCATCTCCTGGGCGTCGCCGACGTGCCCCATGTGCTCGCCGCCGAGCCGGAACCGGGCCTGCTGCCAGCCGAACCGGGCGATGTCGCGGGTGCCGAAGAACCGGCGCGCGTACAGCCCCCGGGCCAGGTGGAAGATCGACGCGCCGCGCATCACGGTGTTGTCGAGGTCGAAGAACGCGGCGCCGATCCGCGGCGGCAGGCCGTCGTCGCCGAGGGCGCGCGGCGGGACGCTCGCGTGTGCCGCCGCGGCGGCGGCCTCACCCGCCCGCACGGCACTGTCGTTGGTGTTCTTGGTCGTCGATCGCCGGCGCAAGAGAACCATGGAGCCGAGCGTAGTAGGCGCGTATTGCGGGTGTGTGGCGGTCGTCTTGCGACGGCGCGCCGCCCGGATGAAGCCCGGCCTCGTCCGGCGCGTCGCCGGGACCGGATCGGGCCGGTCCGGGAGCGGCCTTCTGGCCGGCGCCCTCGGCGGGTGACAATCGAGGACGTGAATCTCTTCCGCCGCCGTACCGACGCCGCGACCCGCACCGTGACGCTGTTGAGCAAGCCCGGTTGTCACCTGTGTGACGACGCCCGCGCCGTCATCGAACGGGTGACCGGGGAGCTGGGCGTGACCTGGACGGAGGTCGACATCACCCAGGACGCGGAGCTGCAGCACAAGTACTGGGAGCAGATCCCGGTGACCATGGTGGACGGCAGGCAGCACGACTTCTGGCGGGTGGACGAGCGGCGGCTGCGTCGCGCACTGGGCGGCTGAGCGGATCCCGGTCCCGGGCCGGCCGCGTGGCGGACGCCGGGCGAGGGGCCGGCGAAGGGGCCGCCGGAGGGAAATATCGCCGACACGTACGGTGAGGGGGCGTGCGCGATCGGATACCACGACTACGCATGGACCACGCGAAGGTCACCTCGTGTGATCGAGTTCACGCTCCGCTTCGGAACCAAGGCGTGACGAGCATCACGACAGGCGCGCAAATCGGACACCTACTTTGTGCGTACGTTCACAAAAGCCTAACCTGGCAATCGAAATCCCAGGTCCCACCCACAGGAGCAGCGTGGCTACAGGGCGTACCGAGCGACCGGCGCAACGGGGACGTGGCATCCCCGAGGCGACGGTGGCGCGGCTTCCGCTGTACCTCCGGGCGCTCAGTGCGCTGTCGGAGCGGGGTGTTCCCACGGTCTCGTCCGAGGAACTCGCCGCTGCCGCCGGGGTGAATTCGGCGAAGTTGCGCAAGGACCTGTCGTATCTCGGCTCCTACGGCACCCGCGGGGTCGGTTACGACGTCGAGTATCTCGTGTACCAAATCTCGCGTGAACTCGGGCTCACCCAAGACTGGCCGGTCGCCATCATCGGCATAGGAAACCTGGGTCACGCCCTCGCCAACTACGGCGGGTTCGCCTCCCGGGGATTCCGGGTCGCGGCGCTTCTGGACGCCGATCGGGCGGTCACCGGTCAGCGGATCGCGGGCATGGCGGTGCGCCATATGGACGACCTCGAGCAGATCGTGCGCGAGGACCATGTGTCGATCGGCGTGATCACCACGCCCGCGCCGGCCGCGCAGGAGGTGGCCGATCGGCTGGTCGCCGCCGGCATCACCAGCATCCTGAACTTCGCGCCCACGGTCCTCTCGGTGCCCGAGGGCGTGGACGTGCGCAAGGTGGATCTGTCCATCGAGTTGCAGATCCTGGCCTTCCACGAACAGCGCAAGTCCGGTCTCGATCCCGTCGCGGGACCGGTTCCGGCGCGACCCTCGAAGCCGGGGGAACGCGGCGACCTCCCCGAGGTGATGCCGGCGTGACCGGCTGTCGCGTGGGTGTCGCGCCCGCGAACACGGCGAACAACGGTAGGAAGACACCATGAGTGTCCTGGCGGTCGGTCTGAGTCATCGGACGGCCGAGGTCAGTCTCCTGGAACGGGTCTCGGTCACCGGGCAAGCCCAGGAGGCGCTGCTGCACGACCTGATCGCGGCCGAGCCGGTCGGCGAGGCCGTGCTGCTGTCGACCTGCAATCGGGTCGAGGTCTACGCGGACGTGGACCGCTTCCACGGCGGGGTCACCGAATTGGGCAACCTGCTGTCGCGGCACACCGGCGTCCCGGTGTCCGAGCTGACCCCGTGCCTGTACGTGCACTACGAGGACCGTGCCGTCCAGCACCTGTTCTCGGTGGCCTGCGGGCTCGACTCGATGGTGGTCGGCGAAGGGCAGATCCTCGGTCAGATAAAGGCGGCGCTGGCGCTCGCGCAGACCCACGGCACCGCCGGTCGGGTCCTGAACGAGCTGACCCAGCAGGCGCTGCGGGTGGGCAAGCGGGCGCACACCGAGACCGGCATCGACCAGGCCGGCCGGTCGCTGATGACCGTCGGGCTGGCCCAGGCCGAGCTGTCGATGGGCCCGATCGAGGGTTGCCGGGCGCTGGTGGTGGGCGCCGGCTCGATGAGCGCGCTGGCCGCGAAGACGCTGCACCGCGAGGGCGTCGGACACATCGTGGTGGCCAACCGCACCTACGAGCGGGCCGAGCACCTGGCCGAGTCGGTGGCCGGCCGGGCGGCGCCGATGTCCGCGCTGCCCGACGCGCTGGGCTCGGTCGACCTGGTGGTCTCCTGTACCGGCGCGGCCGGTCTGGTGATCGGCCGGGACGAGATCGAGGCGGTGCTGGCAGCCCGCCGCGAGCGCGGGGTCGAGCAGCCGCTCGTGTTGATCGACCTGGCGCTGCCGCGCGACATCGACTCGGGTGTACGCGACCTCGACGGCGTCGTGCTGATCGACCTGGAACTGCTCGCCGAGGTCTCCGCCGGCACGGCCGGCGAGGCCGACGTGGACCTGGTGCGCAAGATCGTCTGCGAGGAGGTCGCGGCGTTCGCGACCGCGCAGCAGGCCCAGCAGGTCGCACCGACCGTGGTCGCGCTGCGCAGCATGGGCTCGGACGTGGTCCGGGCCGAGCTGGACCGGCTCAGTGGCCGGGTCCCGGAGATGGACGACCGGGTGCGCGCCGAGGTCGAGCAGACCGTGCGGCGCGTGGTGGACAAGCTGCTGCACGCGCCGACGGTGCGGGTCAAGCAGTTGGCCGGCGAGCCCGGCGGATCCTCGTACGCGGACGCGCTGCGGATGTTGTTCGATCTCGACCCCGGCACCCCCGAGGTGGTCCGCCGGGCGGACGCCCCCGACGCAGTGGAAGGTGTGGCGTGACCGAAGCACCGTTGCGACTGGGCACCCGGCGCAGCAAGCTGGCGATGGCCCAGTCGGGCCATGTCGCCCAAGCCGTCACGCGCCTGACCGGCCGTGCCGTCGAACTGGTGGAGATCACCACGCACGGCGACGTCTCGCGGGAACAGCTCACGCAGATCGGCGGCACCGGCGTCTTCGTCAACGCGCTGCGCGACGCGCTGCTGGCCGGCGAGGTCGACTTCGTCGTGCACTCGCTCAAGGACCTGCCGACCGCCGACCCCGAGGGCATCACCCTGGTCGCGGTCCCGCCGCGGCACGATCCGCGCGACGCGCTGGTGGCCCGGGACGGGCTCGCGCTCGCCGAGTTGCCGGCCGGCTCCCGGATCGGGACCGGTTCGCCGCGCCGCGCCGCGCAGTTGTTGCTGCTCGGGCTCGGCCACGAGATCGTTCCGATCCGCGGCAACGTCGACACCAGGGTCGGCTTCGTGACGTCCGGCGAACTCGACGCCGTCGTCCTGGCCAAGGCCGGTCTCGGCCGCCTGGGTCGTGCGGAGGAGGTCACCGAGACCTTCGATCCGCTCCACATGCTGCCTGCCCCCGGTCAAGGGGCACTGGCCGTCGAGTGCGCGACACACGATGTCGCCCTCGTCGAACTGCTCGCCGGTTTGGACGACTCGGACACCCGAGCCGCCGTACTGGCCGAGCGCACGCTGCTCGCCGTGTTGGAAGCCGGATGTTCGGCTCCGGTCGGCGCCCTCTGTGAGGTCGCCGAGGGCGAGCAGGTCACCGAGCTGTACCTGCGGGCCGTAGTCGCGAATGTCGACGGCACCGACAGCGTACGGTTGTCCGCCACCGGAACCCTCGACGAGGCGCAGAAGATCGGTCGCGAACTCGCGACCGAACTGCTCGCCCGAGGGGCCTCCGGTTTGATGGGGGAGCGCGTCCCTTGAGCCCCAGAGCGAAGAAGAAGCCCAGCGGCATCGTGACCTTTGTGGGTGCCGGTCCCGGCGACCCGCGACTGCTCACACTGCGGGCCATCGAGGTGCTGGCCGAGGCCGATGTGGTGATCGCCGACGAGGCGACGCTGCGCCAGGTCCTGTTCCACTGCAAGAGCGGCGTCGAGGTCCTCGACCCGGTGACCGGCGACGACGGGGAACTCCTGTCGGCCGTTGCCCGGGCCAAGGTCGTCGTGGCCGCCGCGCGATCGGGCAGGCAGGTCGTCCGGGCCGTGGCGGGTGACCCGTGCGTGGACCAGTCGGTCACGGACGAGATCACCGCGGTCGCGAAGGCGAAGATCGTCTTCGAGGTCGTCCCGGGTGTCCCGGTCAGCACGGCCGTTCCCACGTACGCGGGCATCCCGCTGCACGCGGCCAAGGGCAGCGGTGGCGTTCGCGTCCTCGACATGGCCGAGGCCTCGATCGACTGGGCCACGGTCGGCTCCGTCGACGGCACGCTCGTGTTGCGCGGTGCGCTCGACTCGATCGCCGAGATCGCGCAGGAACTGGTCGCCGGCGGCCGCAAGCCCGCCACGCCGGTCTCGGTCACCGTCAACGGCACCACCACCGAGCAGCGCACCCTGGTGAGCACGCTCGCGCAGGTGGCGTCCGACGTGCGGTCCGCGAAGATCACGCTGCCGGCCGTCGTGGTCGTCGGCGAGGTGGTCGCCCAGCGCGACACCCTGTCGTGGTTCGAGACCAAGCCCCTGTTCGGCTGGAAGGTGCTCGTTCCGCGCACCAAGGAGCAGGCGGTCACGCTGTCCGAGCAACTGCGCTCGTACGGCGCGGTGCCGCACGAGGTGCCGACCATCGCGGTCGAGCCCCCGCGCACACCGCAGCAGATGGAGCGGGCGATCAAGGGCCTGGTCACCGGCCGCTACGAGTGGATCGCGTTCACCTCGGTCAACGCCGTGCGCGCGGTGCGCGAGCGGTTCGAGGACTACGGCCTGGACGCGCGCGCCTTCGCCGGGATCAAGGTCGCGGCCGTCGGCGAGGCGACCGCGCGGGCGTTGGTCGAGTTCGGCGTCAAGCCGGACCTGGTGCCGTCGGGGGAGCAGTCCGCCGCCGGATTGCTGGAGGACTGGCCGCCGTACGACCCGGTCTTCGACCCGATCGACCGGGTGTTCCTGCCGCGTGCCGACATCGCCACCGAGACGCTGGTGGCCGGTCTGGTCGAGTTGGGCTGGGAAGTCGACGACGTCACCGCGTACCGCACGGTGCGCGCGGCGCCGCCGCCGGCGGACACCCGCGAGGCGATCAAGGGCGGCGGCTTCGACGCGGTCCTGTTCACGTCGTCCTCGACGGTGCGCAATCTGGTCGGCATCGCGGGCAAGCCGCACGCGGTGACGGTGATCGCGTGTATCGGCTCGGCGACCGCGAAGACCGCCGAGGAACACGGTCTACGCGTGGACGTGATGGCTCCCGAGCCGTCGGTGTCCGCGTTGGCCGAGGCGCTCGCGGAGTTCGGTACGGCGCGGCGGGCCGCCATGGTGGAGGCGGGTGACCCCGTCACCCGGCCGAGTGAACGGCGGCCGGGGTCGCGACGGAAGGCAAAGTAGGTTACGTGGAGTGGCGCTCAGGATTCGTGGGGTGCCTCTCAGGGCTCGCGGGGTGACTCCGGGGCTCGCGGGGTGACCCTCGGGAGTCGTGGAGTGGCGCTCAGGTTTCGTGGGGTGGCCCGCACACCTCGCATGAGGAAGGCCGAGTAGTTCCGATGTCGTACCAGGCTGACGCATCGTCAGGGTTTCCCGCGCACCGTCCCCGGCGGTTGCGCACGTCCCCGGCGGTGCGCCGCCTGGTCGCGGAGACCCGGCTGCATCCCGCCGACCTGATCCTGCCGCTGTTCGTGCGCGAGGGTGTGCGCGAACCGGTGCCGATCTCGTCGATGCCGGGCGTTGTGCAACACACGCGCGATTCGCTGCGCAAGGCCGCGCACGACGCGGTCGCGGCGGGGGTCGGCGGGCTGATGTTGTTCGGCATCCCGACGGTCAAGGACGCGGTCGGCTCGGCCGGCTTCGACCCCGAGGGCGTGCTCCAGGTCGCCATCCGCGACGTGGTGGCCGAGGTGGGCGCCGACGCGGTGGTGATGTCCGACCTGTGTCTGGACGAGTTCACCGACCACGGGCACTGCGGTGTGTTGGCCGCGGACGGCTCGGTGGACAACGACGCGACGCTGGAGGCGTACGCGCGGATGGCCGTCGTACAGGCCGACGCGGGCGTGCACATGGTCGGCCCCAGCGGCATGATGGACGGTCAGGTCGGGGTGGTCCGGCGGGCGTTGGACGGCGCCGGGTATCAGGACGTGTCGATCCTGGCGTACAGCGTGAAGTACGCGTCGGGCTTCTACGGTCCGTTCCGCGAGGCGGTCGAATCCACGCTCAAGGGCGACCGGATGACCTACCAGCAGGACCCGGCCAACGCCGAGGAGTCCGTGCGCGAGGTCCTGTTGGACGTGGCCGAGGGCGCGGACCTGGTGATGGTCAAGCCCGCGATGTCGTACCTGGACATCGTCCGGCAAATCGCCGACGAGGTGCACGTGCCGGTCGCGGCGTACCAGGTCAGCGGCGAGTACGCGATGGTCGAGGCGGCGGCGGCGAACGGCTGGATCGACCGGGACCGGGTGGTGCTGGAGACGCTGACCTCGATCAAGCGGGCGGGGGCTTCGTCGATCCTGACGTATTGGGCTGCCGAGGTGGCGCGGAAGCTGCGCTGATGGTGCCGATGCGGCGTCGTCACTCGATCGGTTGATCGACATCGATCCGGACTCACGATGGCACGGCTGCCGGTTACGGTCGAGCGAAAGCTTGTCCGCTACCGGCGACCCGTGGTCCGGACTGGGTCAGGAGGTGTTTTCCGATGGCGATCGCGACGCATGAGTTTCATGTGACTGCTTCCGGCTTCGACGCGCTCGACGATGTGCTCTGGCAAGCGTGGAACGAGATGACGCTGCCCGAGGGACTGCGTGCCGAGATCATCGAAGGAGCCATCGAGGTGTCTCCCACCGGGTCCCGGCGCCATGGGAAGGTAGCGAACCGTCTGCGTGACGCGCTTGGGGATCACTTGGACGCGGATGATTCGCTCGCGGCCTACCAGGACATCAACGTCATTTGTCGCCGCAAGGTGTATATCCCGGATGTTTTCGTGGCTCCCGAGGATGTGGACGAGGCTCCGGATCCCGACGGGCTCGGCGTGTCCGCATCGGGTGTGATCCTGGTTGCCGAGATCGTGTCACCCGGGCGAGAGGCCGGGGCACGCGATCGAGACCGCAAGCGTCGCGCCTATGCCGAGGCCGGCATCGACGTCTACGTGATCATCGATGACTTCGATGAGGACGGGGTCGTTACGGTGCTGAGCAAGCCGGACGCTGTCAAGGGCGAGTACGGAATGGTGATTCGGGCGACCTACGGAACTGTGGCCACCATTCCGGACGGCCCGCTGAAGGGCTTTGCGATCGGTCCGGAGATCACCGCCCGCTGATTCGGCGTCAGGAGCGTAGTCGGGTCAGGGTTGTCGGCGGCAGGTGCCGGCCAGGAGGGCCCGTGCTGCGGCGACTTCGGTGATCACCTGTTCGTCGGTGGTCGCGAGTGCCCGCGGGCGTTCGCGACCGGGCTGCGCGAGGTTGTGGGTCGCGTGGCCGGTGAGGTGGTCGTCGGGTGAGATTGCTGGGTGGCCCGGCCCGTAGTGCCCGTAGCGCCCGTTGTGCCGGTTGTTCGGGCTTGGGTTCGCACTCGGGTTCGGGGGCTTGGGCTGGGGCTGGGGTGGTCACTCGTACGTGGGAATTTCGGGGGTTCGCTCGGGGTGATCCACTGGGCGGCGCCAACCTTGCGCCATGGCCAACTCTCGGTTCGCGGCGCGGTGTCTGCTGGTGGCATGTGTGTGCGTGCCGGCTGCTGGGGCCTGCGGTACGGCGGGCGCCGAGGGTGGTGGGCGGGCGGTCGTCGAGGTCGAGTCCGGTGGGGGTTCGGGCGGCGCACGGTACGAGGCGCGGGTTGGGCGGACCGGCGCCGGGTACGCGCCGGGGAGTGAGCGCTTCGAGGGGTCCGGGATGGCGCAGGGCCGGTGGTGAGGGTCGGGGGTGTCACCAAACCGCCGACGAAACCGACGAATCCGCGGCCACCTCGGCCTCCGGCGACCAAACCGCCGAAGCCGCCTGTGCCCAAGCCGCCGGTGTTGGGGTCGTCGGTGTCGAAGTGGTCGGCGCTGCGGTTGTTGGTGCTGGACCCGCCGGAATCGGCGGTGTCAGGGGTGCCGGTGGGGTCGACGCAGTGGCCGATTGCCGGATTGGTGATCGGGCTCGCGCCGGCTTTGCTGATGTCGGTCGGGTCCGTGGCGCTTGTCGTCCCCAGGTCGGGAGTCGGTGGGCACGCGCGACGTTCGTGAGGGGACGAGAATGCCGTCGAGACTTGACGGCTAACGGTGTTAGCCGGATGATGGACGCGAGCGGCTAACATTGTTAGCCTCAGGCGAACGGAGGCGGCGGCATGAGCACCATTGCGCACACGGGAATCGGCGGCTCGGCCGTGGTCCGACGGATCCGACGCGGAGCGTGGATCGCGTCGACGTTGTTCCTGGCCGCCTTCGCGGTGTTCGAGAGCGTGAAGTACGGCTTCGTCACCTCGGCGGCGGCGCTGCTCTTCTTCGTGCTGCCCGACCTGACCATGTTCATCGGCGCCACGGACGCGGCGCGCGACGGTACGCACCAGCCCGGTCGGCTCCAGCCGCGCGCGGTGCCGTTCTACAACGCGCTGCACCGGGTCTGGGTCCCGCTGATCGTGCTGGTCGCGTACACCGTCACGCCCGTCGTCTGGCCGCCGCTGTTCACCGCCGGCCTCGGCTGGCTCACCCACATCGCGATGGACCGTGCCGCCGGGTACGGACTGCGCACTCCGGAAGGATTCCGCAAGCATGTCTGACGTGTTGTCATCGCCCCTCAGCGCCAGGGCTCGCGAGATCGTGGTCGCCGCGCGGGAACTCCTGGAGGGGGAGGGTCCGGATGCGGTGTCGATGCGGCGGATCGCGGACCGGATCGGCATCAAGGCGCCGTCGTTGTACAAGCACTTCCCGGACAAGTCAGCGGTCGAGAACGCACTGATCGCCCAGGGCATGGCCGAACTCGCGGAGGCACTGGAGGCCGTCGAGGCTGCGGACGGTCCGGGCGATCGGGGGGCCGATGGTGTGGTCGGTGGGGTCGGGGCGGGCAGTGGAGTGGGCGCTGGGGCGGGTGGCCCAGCGGCCGGGGGCGGCTCGTCCGGAGCGGCGAGTGCGGGTGGGGTGGCCGACGTGGTTCGGGGTGAGGGGCGGATCGCGGCGCTGGCGGGGGCGTACCGCGCGTACGCGCTGGCCCATCCGGATCTGTATCGACTGATGAGTGACCGGCCCCTGGACCGCGGCGCGTTGCCGGCGGGACTGGAGGCTCGCGCGGCGGCGCCACTGGTGCGAGCCGTGGGCGGCGACGCCGACGCCGCGCGCGCCGTATGGGGCTTCGCCCACGGCATGGTCGCGTTGGAACTGGCCGGCCGCTTTCCACCGGGTGCGGACCTCTCCGGAGCCTGGACCAAGGGCTGCGGCGCCTTTTCCGCGTACCCGACCGCGATCTGAGCGCGCGGTTGTCGGCTTCAAACGCCGGCCGGGCTGGGTGGGGCGTCGGTTGGGTTGGGGTGGCCTCAAGCGCCGGCCGGGCTGAATTGGGTGGCTCGGGCTGTGGGCGTGGGCCGGGTGGGTGGTACTGAGTGGCCTCGCGTTTTTCGGGTGAGGCGGCTTTTTGGGCTTGGGGCCGCCAAGTGGTCGGGGGCCGCTCGGGTTCAAGCGCCCGTCGTTCCCTGCCCGCCGTCGCAGGCCGACGTTCGTCGTGCGGTGCTGCCTTCTCGTCGCCGGCCTGTGGTTTGAGAGCCGTGACTCGGGGGGTCAGGGGGAGTCGAGGGGCGGAGTGGGGTTGGGGCAGGGGGATTTCTGGGCTTTGCGGGTGGGGCGGGGAGTGGGGGAGTGGTAGAGGAGGCCGTCTTGGAGCCAGGAGGTGTAGGTGTGGAGGGGGCGGCAGGGGAGTTGGCCGGTGGAGCGGCCGGTGGCCAGTTCGAAGGTGGCTTTGTGGGCCGGGCAGGTGAGGTGTTCGTTGGTCAGGGTGCCTCTGGAGAGGATCGCGCCGGCGTGGGGGCAGCGGTCCTCGAAGACGTGGACCGTGTCGCCGTGGCGCAGGATCGCGACCGGGGGGCTGGTGGCGACCCGGGTCGGGACGTCCTCGGGGAGGCTCGCGAGCGGGCCCAGGCACACCGGCGGGCGCTCCCGGCGGAAGGGTGACATTTTGCCCCCGGGGTAGGCGGTACCGCCCCAGGTTAGGCAGTCCCGGGTCGGTTGGCCAGTACTCGATCAAGCTTGCGAACGATCCGGTTGTGATGCGCGTGACCACGCGAAGTCTTTCTTCCCGCAAAGCTTCTGACGTACCGTCAGGTCAGCACCCGGGCGCTGGCCCCGCCATGCCCGGGCACCGTACCCCCGGCCCCGGCTTCCCGCGCGGAGGACACGTGTCTGACCCGATCTACGACGCCACCACTCTCTGGGAGCTGGTGGAGCGCCGCGCGGCGGCGACTCCCGATGTGCCCATGTTGCTCGACCCGGAGGACCGTACGGTCACCTTCGGTGAGTTCAAGGCGTGGGCGGAGCGCGTGGCCGCGGGCTATCACGCGCTCGGTGTCACCGCCGGTACCCGCGTGACCTGGCAGTTGACCACGCGGATCGAGTCCATCGTGGTCTCCTTCGCGCTGGCTCGACTGGGCGCGGTGCAGAACCCGATCATCCCGTTCTACCGGGAGAAGGAGGTCGGCTTCTGTCTGCGGCAGACCGGCGCCGAGTTCTTCCTGTGTCCGCGTAGCTGGAAGGGCTTCGACTTCCTGGCGATGGGCGAGTCGCTCGCGAAGGACATGGCGCAGCCGCCGACCGTGTTGGTGGCGTACGACGAGCTGCCCGAGGGCGACCCGGCCGGGCTGCCGGCCGCGCCGACCGACGGGGACGAGGTGCGCTGGCTCTACTACACCTCCGGCACCACCTCCGACCCGAAGGGTGTGCAGCACAGCGACTCCACGCTGCTCGCGGGCGGCAAGGGCCTGGCCGTCGCGCTCGACATGTCGCGGTCCGACGTCGGCTCGATCGCCTTCCCGTACGCGCACATCGCGGGCCCGGACTACATCGTCACGGTGCTCGCCTCCGGCTTCCCGGCCGTGATCGTGGAGAACTTCGACCCGGCCGGCGTGGTGCCCGTGTACAAGCGGCTCGGCGTCACCATGGTCGGCGGCTCGACCGCGTTCTACGTCGCGTTCCTGAACGAACAGCGCAAGCAGCCCGGCGAGAAGATCATCCCGACGCTGCGGATCGTCTCGGGCGGCGGCGCGCCCAAGCCGCCGGAGCTGGTCGCCGAGGTTCGCGACGAGATGCGGGCGATCCTGTGCCACGGATACGGGATGACCGAGGTCCCGATGATCGCCCAGGGCGGCCCGCACGACTCCGAGGACCAGCGTTCGTACACCGAGGGCAAGCCTGTCACCGGTATTCAGGTGCGGATCGCCAGGGCCGACGGGAGCGTCGCGGAGACCGGCGAGGAGGGCGAGGTCCGGCTGCGCGGGCCGATGGTGTTCAAGGGGTACACCGACCCCGCGCTGACCGCCGACGCGTTCGACGAGGACGGTTTCTTCCGTACCGGCGACCTGGGCAGGCTGCGGGCCGACGGACACCTCTCGCTCACCGGTCGGCTCAAGGACGTGATCATCCGGAAGGGTGAGAACATCTCGGCCCGCGAGATCGAGGATCTGCTCTTCGCCCATCCGAAGGTCGCCGACGCGGCGGTGATCGGCCTGGTCGATCGCGAGCGCGGCGAGCGGGTGTGCGCCGTGGTCGAGCGGCAACCGGGTGAGGCCGACCTGGAGTTCGCCGAGATGGTCGGATACCTGCGCGAGGCCGGGTTGATGACGCAGAAGATCCCGGAGCAGTTGGAACTGGTCGACGCGCTGCCCCGGAACGAGACGCTGCGCAAGGTGTTGAAGTTCAAGCTTCGTGAGGAGTACGACAAGAAGCCCTGGACGCCCGATCGCTGACGGCCGGTCAGCCGTAGCCGCCCGGAGCGATTCTTCGATCGGGCGCTCTTCGATCGGGTGCTCCCCGAATCGGGTGTTTCTCGGATCAGGCGTTCCGCGCTTCGCCTGATGCCCCGTCACCGACACGGTGACGGGGCATCAGGTTTCAGTTCCAGGCGGCCAGTACGGCGTCCACCGTGGTGATCGTGGCGATCGCGTTGAAGGTGTTCGCGAGCACCGCCTCGGCGTATTCGGGGGGAAATCCGGCCACCGCCTCGCGCGGGATGACGAACTGGAATCCGGCGTTGACCGCGTCCATCGCGAAGTTGAGCATCCCGACGTTGAGCGAGACGCCGACGCCCACGATCGTGCGTACGCCCATGTTCCGCAGTACCGCGGCCAATCCGGTGTCGGCCATCGGGCCGAGCCCGTGAAAGCGGGAAAGCACCAGGTCGGAAGGCTCGACGGTGATTCCGTCGGCCACGTCCGCGGCGGGTGAACCCGGTTCCAACAGGATCGGTGCCTTGGCCGCGGCGCCGAACATCCGGGCGTTGGTGTTGGCGCCCAGACCGTCCGGCCGGCGGACCGCGAGGCAGTGCACGACCGGGAGTTCGGCCCTGCGGGCGGCCTTCGCGAGTCGGTCGACGGCCGGAATCAGCTCCCCGGTGTGGGCGGTCAGCGCGGGGAATACCGCGTGTGCGCCGATCACTCCGTTCTGGCATTCCTGGGTGATCAACGCGGTGTGCCCGGGGGCGATCAGTTCTTCGAGGCGCAGGGCCATCCGTGATTCTCCTGACGTTGAGTCAGCTTGTGGTTCCCTCCGCTCAGAGATTACGCTAAATCTGACGGTCCATCAGATTTCAGTGAGCGGGAGGGGCCGATGAGCACCAACCAGCCCGGACAGGCTGCCACGCGGTCCGGAAACTCCTTCGGTGAACTGCCGAAGATCATCAGCGTGGATGACCATGTCATCGAGCCGGCACATCTGTTCGAGCGCTGGTTGCCGAAGAAGTACCACGAGCGTGGCCCCAAGCCGGTCACCACCGGCATCGGCACGCTGGAGTACACCGGGGCGAGCTACAAGATCACCACCGACCCCGACGGCCCGCCGGCCGACTGGTGGTTCTACGAGGACCTGCGCTTCCCGTACAAGCGCAACATCGCCGCCGTCGGCTTCAGTCGTGACGAGATGACCCTGGAGGGCATCACGCGCGCCGAGATGCGCCCCGGGTTGTACGACCCGGCCGAGCGGCTCAAGGACATGGACGTCAACCATGTCGAAGCCTCGCTGTGCTTCCCGACCTTCCCGCGTTTTTGCGGCCAGACCTTCTCGGAGGCCGCGGACAAGGAGGTCGCGCTCGCGTGCGTGCGCGCCTACAACGACTGGATGGTCGAGGAGTGGTGCGGCGACTCCGGGGGTCGGCTGATCCCGCTGATCATCATCCCGCTGTGGGACGTGCGGCTCGCGGTCGAGGAGGTCGAGCGCAACCGGGCGCGCGGTGTCACCGCCGTGTGCTTCTCCGAGATCCCGGCGTTCCTGGGCCTGCCCAGCATCCACACCGGCTACTGGGACCCGTTCTTCCAGGTCTGCGCGGACCTGGGCGTGACGATCAACATGCACATCGGCTCGTCCTCGACGATGCCCGCCGCCTCGCCGGACGCGCCCGCGGCCGTGCAGGCGTCGCTGAGCTTCAACAACGCGATGGCCTCGATGGCCGACTTCATCTTCGCGGGCATCCCGGCCCGGTTCCCCAAGATCAAGCTGGCCTACTCCGAGGGTCAGATGGGCTGGATCCCGTACGCGCTGGAGCGGATGGACGACGTCTGGTTGGAGCACCGCGCGTGGGCCGTCACCGGTGAGGTGCTGCCCGAAGCGCCGTCGTACTACTTCCGGCGGAACATGTTCGCGTGCTTCTTCCGGGACCGGCACGGGGTGAACTCGCTCGACGTGATCGGCGAGGACAACGTCACGTTCGAGACCGACTATCCGCACGTCGACTCCACGTGGCCGCACACCAAGAAGATCGCCGAGGAGCACCTCGCCGGGCTGAGCGAGGAGACGGTCTACAAGATCATCCGGGGCAACGCGATCCGGATGCTCGACCTCGACTTCGACAAGGGGCGGGTGGCCGCGGCCGCGGTCTGAGTCGGGTTCGCGCCGGGATTCCTCGGGATCTCGTCGGTTTTCGGCGGGCTCGGGTTTTCGGCGGGCCCGGTCGGGCTCGGTCGGGTTTTGGGTTCAGCGGCAAGGGGCGGCTCGTCGAATTCTCGGCGGGCCGCTTCCGAGGTATTCCGACTCGCGTCGGCACACGTCGTCAGTACACCGGAGGGGCCTGGAATGAGTGGGATCTGCGAGGGACGCGTCGTCATCGTCACCGGTGCCGGCGGCGGCATCGGGCGCGAGCACGCGCTGGCGTTCGCCCGTGAGGGCGCGCACGTGGTGGTCAACGACATCGGCGCCTCGCGCCAGGGCGACGGCCGTTCGCTCGGACCGGCCCAGCAGGTCGTGGCCGACATCGAGGCGCTGGGCGGCAAGGCGGTGATCAACGCGGACGACGTCGCGGACTGGGCGGGCGCGGAGCGCCTGGTACAGACCGCCATCGACGCGTTCGGCCGGCTGGACGTCGTGGTCAACAACGCGGGCTTCCTGCGCGACCGGATGCTGGTTTCGCTCGGCGAGGACGAGTTCGACGCGGTGGTACGGGTGCACCTCAAGGGCCACTTCGCGGTGATGCGGCACGCCGGCGCGTACTGGCGTGCGCGGGCCAAGGCGGGCGACACGATCGACGCGCGGCTGATCAACACCACGTCCGGCGCGGGCCTGATGGGCTCGGTCGGGCAGGGCAACTACGCCGCGGCCAAGGCCGGCATCACGTGCCTGACCCAGATCGCGGCGGTGGAGATGGGCCGGTACGGGGTGACCGCCAACGCGATCGCGCCCGCCGCGCGGACCCGGATGACCGAGGAAGCGATGCCGGACATGGTGCGCAAGCCCGAGGACGGCAGCTTCGATTTCTACGACCCGGCGAACATCTCACCGCTGGTGGTCTGGCTCGGCTCGGCGCAGTCGCGCGAGGTGACCGGTCGGGTGTTCGAGGTCGAGGGCGACAAGGTCTCGGTCGCGACCGGCTGGCAGCACGGTCCCGAGGCGAGCGCGGGTCGGCGCTGGGAGCCGGCCGAGCTCGGGCCGGTGGTGGCGAAGTTGATCGACGAGGCGCCGACGCCGACGCCTGTGTATGGGGCGTGAGTTTGGGGTTGGGGCTCGGGGCCTGGGCTGAGGACTTGGGGTTCGGGCTCAGGGGCTCGGGTTCGGGGGCTTGGGTTGGGAGCTCGTCCTCGGGGGCTTGGGTTGGGAGCTCGGGTTCGGGCTCGGGGGGCTTGGGCCGAGGGGCTCGGGGCTCAGGGGTTGGGCTCGGGGGCTTGGGCTGGGCCTGGGGTCTTCGCTTTTTTGTTTTCCGGTCTTGGGGCCGGCCCGACTGTTCGTGACAGGGAGTCGAGATGGACCTCCGGTATACCGAGGCCGAGGAGAGATTTCGCGCGGAACTGCGCGCGTGGCTCGATCGGGCCATCCCGCTGCTGCCCGCCAAGCCCGATCGCAACGACTGGCCGGGGCGGCGGGCGTATGACACCGCCTGGCAGCGGCTGTTGTTCGAGGCCGGCTACGCGGGTCTGCACTGGTCGGTCGAGGCGGGCGGCAAGGGTGCCACGCCGACCGAACACCTGATCTTCCTGGAGGAGACCGAGCGGGCGGGCGCGCCGTACGTGGGCGCCAACTTCGTCGGCCTGCTGCACGCGGGCCCGACCATCGACGCGGCCGGCACCGAGGAACAGCGTCGCCGCTACCTCCCGGGGATCCTGCGCGGCGACGACGTGTGGTGCCAGGGCTTCTCCGAACCGGGCGCGGGCAGCGACCTGGCGTCGCTGCGTACCCGGGCCGTCCGGGACGGCGACGACTACGTCGTCAACGGCTCGAAGATCTGGACCTCGCACGCCGAAGTGGCCGACTACTGCGAGATGTTGGTACGTACCGACCCGGACGCGCCGAAGCACAAGGGGATCACCTGGCTGATCGTGCCGATGGACACGCCGGGCATCACCATCCGTCCGCTGGAGACGGTGATGGGCACGTCGGAGTTCGCCGAGGTGTTCTTCGACGACGTACGCGTGCCGGTGGCCAACCGGGTCGGCGAGGAGAACGACGGCTGGCGGGTCACCATGGTCACCCTGTCGTTCGAGCGCGGTACCGCGTTCGTCAGCGAAGTGGTGGCCTGCCAGCGCCTGTTGCGCGAACTCGCGGCACTGGCCAAGAAGGTGACGCGACGTCAGGCAAGTGCTTGGGACGATCTCGCGTTGCGGCGCGAACTGGGGCACCTGACGGCGGAGTTCGAAGCGCTGTGGGCGTTGACCAAGTGGAACGTGTCCGAGGCGCAGCGCTCCGGCGTGCCCGGGGTCGGCGGTTCGGTGTTCAAGCTGCGGTTCTCCGAGACGAAGCAGAAGGTGTACGACCTGGCGCATCGGCTGCTGGGTCGGGCGGCCCTGGCCGTGGACGACGTCGCGGGGCTGCCCGGCGGCACGCTGATGGACGAGCGGCTGTCGTCGCTGTCGTACACGATCGCGGCGGGTACGTCGCAGATTCAGCGCAACATCGTGGGCGAGCGCATCCTCGGCCTGCCGAAGGAACGGTGATCGGGCGTGGGTTGCCGGCTGGGCGTCGAGGGGCGACCGGACGGGGATTTCCGGCCGAGCGTGGAGGGGCGACCGGGCGTGGGTTGCCGGCTGCGCAATGGGGTGGATTTCCGGCTGGGCACGGAACGGTCGGGCATGGACTTTCGGCTGAGCAAGGAACGGTGATCGGACATGGATTTCCAGCTGAGTGAGGACCAGCGCGATCTGCGGTCCGGGGTGCGGGAGTTCTGCGAGGGTCGGTTCGACCGGGAGCGCATGCGGAAGCTGGTCGACACCGCGCCGGTGCCCGGGATGGTGGACCGCGCGCTGTGGCGGGAACTTGCCGAGACCGGCTTCTTCTCGCTGCGGATCGCGGAGGAGGCGGGCGGCGTCGGGCTGGGGGTGGCCGAGGCCGCGCTGGTGTACGAGGAGGCGGGTCGGGTGTTGTTGCCCGGGCCGTTGGTGGCCACGCATCTGGCGGCCTCGCTGCCCGGGGACCTGGGGACGGACGCGGCCTCGGGGGATGCGGTGGTCGGTTTGATCGAGGGCGACTCGTGGCCCTTGCTGGTCGAGCATCTGGACGCGTTGGACTGTTTGTTGGTGCTCACCGATGAGGGCATTCGGCTGGTCGACCCGAAGCATGTGCGCGGTGAGCGGGTCGCGCATCCGGTGGATCCGTTCACGCCGGTGACCTCGGTGGACGAGCTGCCGGTGGGCGAGTTGGTGGCCGATGCTCTCGTTGCTGAGCAGTGGCGCCGAATCGGAGCGGTGCTCACGGCGGCGCTTCAGCTCGGGATCGCGGGGCGGCTCACCGAGTTGGCCACGCAGTATGCCAAGGAGCGGGAGCAGTTCGGGCGGGTGATCGGCAGCTTCCAGGCGGTCAAGCACCTGTGCGCGGACATGCTGGTGCGGACCGAGATCGCGCGGGCCGCGGTGTATGCGGCGGCCGTGACGCTGGATGATCCGGCGGTGGGCGATCCGGAGGTCGCGGTACTCACGGCGAAGGTGATGGGGGACGACGCGGCGACGCGGAATGGGAAGGACGCCACGCAGGTGTATGGCGGGATGGGGTTCACCTGGGAGGTGGACGTGCACCTGTATCTGAAGCGGGCGTGGGTGCATGCGACGCAATTCGGTGGGGCGGAGGAGAACGAAGAGGCGTTGGCGGGGATGCTCTAGCCGGTGGGCGCGGGGTGGGATTTGGGGTTGGTTGGCCTCATGCGCGGGTCGGGCAGGGTTGGCCTCAAGCGCCGGCCGGGCTGATGTTGGCTGGGCGGTGTTGGTTGGTTGGGTGGGGTCGCCTTGTGTGTCGGGTGGGGCGGGGGACTTCAGTTTTGGCGCATTGGCCCGGATTTCGGAGGAGTGGCAGCGCGCGGTGCGGTCGTGGTCGCGCGGTCGGAGTCGACCGGTGGGCGCCGGTACGCGCCATCCGGCCCCGTTGCCCCGGGGCCGGCGCCCCCAGGAAGCCGGGTCGACTCAGCCGAAGGGTGTGGCTCTCGAGTTCGTCGGCCGAAGGCGGATCCGGTCGGGATGTGAGCCCGCCCACCGTCGGGGCCCGGGCCCGGTGCGTCAGCCGGTTCCGCGTATGGCCGAGACGACCTGTTCGACCTGCTTTCGGACCAGCGCCTCGTCGGGGTGTTGCGGTGTGGCACCGTTGAGATTGACCCGCACCACCCGAATCACGGTGCTGCCGACGCGTACCAGGACGATCGAGTGCACCCAAGCCTGTCCGTTGTCGACTCGCGTCACGAATTCGGCGGCCAAGGTTTCGTCACCGAGCTTGTCCCACCGGATTTCCCGGGTCGTGAACTGCCCGGAGAGCTCGTCCGTCGTCAACCGCCGATCCCCACATCGCGGAATCAGCTCTCGGGTTACGGGGATGAGCCTTTTGGCGTCATCGACCGACAGGGACGTCAAGCCGGCGCCGAGAAGCGCGTACGCCTTGCCCCCGGGTGCCGGATCCCGAGCCGTGATCGACGCCGCCGCCAGGACGGGGTAGGCACCGGATATCGGATTGGCCATTCTCGTCAGTCGATCACAGTCGGCCGAGTTCGATTCCGTTTGCGAGTCGTCGCCACCTCGGTCGGTGTCGACGATCGATTCCCAGCCCTCGGGCATGTCGGTCTTCTTGAGGAGCGCGCGCTTGAGTTCGGCCGTCGTCAGTGGGGAGGCGGCGCCGGGTGCTCTTGGGGATGTGTTCGAAGGCGCGGACGAGGCCGGGGGCGTTGTGGACGACTTGTTCGTGGAGGAAGCCCTCGCGAGTTCCTCGGCCGGTCCCCCGCATGCCGTTGCCGTCGACAACAGGGCGATCACGAGCAGACCCGTCGGACGACGCGGGCGAACACGTACCAAGGTGGGAGACCTCCGCGAGAAGTGGCAGGGGGTGGGCAGGCCGGTTCAGTATGGCAGTGGCGTTTCCGGCCGTCGGCACCCCCGTGACCTGGGGAATCGCCGTATGGGTCACTCCTGTTCGGGGGCGGTGCCAGTGCTGGGGGCGGTGCTGGGGCCGGATTCGGGGTCGAGGTCGGGGCAGGCTGTGGAATTGGCGTGTCGTCGGTCCATCGGTTCGGGTGTTTTGGCTGGTCAGGGGTGGGATCCATTGACAGTTTCCCGGACTGGGGATATTCCTGACAGGTCGTCAGATTCGCGTGCAGCAGGGAGCCAGTCATGGAGCGCGACTTCGGGAAGCGGGCCGGCGCGGTCGTGGTGGTCGGTGCCGGAGGCGGGATCGGTGCGGCGATCTGTCGGATGTTCGCCGAGCGCGGGGCGGACCTGGCCGTCACCTATCGCAACGGCGCCGCAGGGACCGAGGCCGTCGCCGAGGAGGCCCGCGTCGAGCACGGTCGACGGGCCCGCGCGTGGCAGGTCGATCTCACCGACGCGGACGCCGTGGCGCGCTTCGTGGCGGAGGCGGCGGCGGAGTTCGGCGGCGTGCACACGGTGGTGTACGCGGCCGGCCCACACGTACCGATGTTGCACCTGAGTCGGGTCACGCCGGCGCAGTATCGCGAGCAACTCGACGGCGACGCCGCCGCGTTCTTCAACCTGGTCCATCCCTCGCTGCCGTACCTGCGCGCCGCCGGCAATGGCAGCCTGGTCGCGGTCACCACCGCCGCCACGAGCCGATTCCCGGTCCGGGACGGCCTGTCGTCGTGCACCAAGAGCGCGGTCGAGGCGATCGTGCGCGGCATCGCCGCCGAGGAGGGCCGGTTCGGGGTGCGCGCGAACAGTGTCGGCCCCGGGATGCTCACCGACGGCATGGCGGCGCGGCTGATCGACAGCGGCGACCTCGACGAGCGCGCGTTGGACGTCGCGCGCGCCAACATCCCGCTGCGGCGGTTCGGCGCGGCCCGGGACATCGCCGAGGCGGTCTGCTTCCTGGCCTCCGACCGGGCCGGCTTCATCAGCGGCCAGAAGCTGGATGTGGACGGCGGCTATGGTGTCTGACGCGTCGTCATGAAGGGCCGAGTCGTGGACTCTGATCCGGACACAACCGACGGAACTCGGGTCAGGCCGCGGCGGGCTCCACGGGGATCCATAGGGTCGCGTCGGCACGGGTGCCGTCGGAGGAGGGGCGGACGCGGAGGATTTCCGGACCCGGCCTGGTCCGGTACGGGTTGGACGGGAACCAATCGGTGAACACTTCGCGCCACAGGAACTGGAGCGATTCCGGGAATTGGCCCGAGTGTTCGAAGACCGCCCACATCCCGGCCGGCACGGCGAGGGCGTCCAGGTCGGCCGGCGCCTGAGCGTGCGTCACCACGCCGTGGTAGTAGTCGAGTTCGGTTCCCTCGGCGCGGTCGGGCGCGAGGTCGTCGGTGACCGCGACGAGTCCTTCCGGCTCCTGGTCGGACAGATCCTTGATCCGCCGGGTCGTCTCCTGGTCGATGCCTCGGACGAACTCGGCGATCGCCGGGTTCACCCCGACATGGACGAGTGGGACGCGGGCCTTCCTGCCGACCACCTGAAACGCGTCCTTGTGGACGATGCGGTATCGCATGCTGCTGCTCCCCTCGATGACGAGACGGAAGGACATCCGCTGCTGCGAGCTCAACACCGCACCGGTACGGCGGGCCTCGCCGGGACCCACACCGTGCATCGCGCGGAACGCCCGGGCGAACGCCTCGCCCGAGGAGTAGCCGTGGCGTACCGCGACCTCCAGCAGCGTTCGCTCGCCGGAGAGCACCTCGGCGCCCGCCAGCGTGAGCCGGCGGCGCCGGATGTACTCCGACAGCGGCATCCCGGCCAACGCGGAGAACATCCGTCGGAAGTGGTACTCCGACGTCGTCGCGATGCGTGCCGCCTCGGCGACGTCGATCTCCCGGTCGAGCCGCGACTCGATGTGATCCAGGGCCTGATTCAGGCGCTCCAGCACTGTGGACTCCTTCCCTTGCACCGACCACGGTAGGAAGCCTCGCGTATGCCGGACCCGACATCCTGTGCCCGGTTCGGTCGGGTAGGCGGGAGCGGAGCGGTGGCGAGGGCGTGGGGTGGCGAAGGGTGGGGGTTCGGTAAGTGGTGCGTGCGGCGTTGCGGGAAAGGTGGCGGGAGACGCGGGCGGCCTTGGATCAGGGCTGGTACGCGTATGGCGGGGGTCGGGTGGATCTAGCGGCCGGGCTCGATGAGATGGGTCGGGGGATTCGGCTCTTCGGACCCCAGGAGCTTCGTGGCCTGGGCTTTCCCCGGGGCTCGGGGGACACCCGAATCGAGGTGGTGCGGGAGACCACGCTGGAGGCCGTGGAAAGGCTGGGCGGGAGCGGACCGGTCGCGGCGCTGAACTTCGCGTCGGCGCGGAATCCGGGTGGGGGAGTCGAACGTGGGGCGCAGGCGCAGGAGGAGAGCCTGGCCCGGTCGAGTGGCCTGTACGACGCGTTGATCCGGTGTCCCGAGTTCTACGAGGCGCACCGGAACGATCGCGACCCGTTCTACAGCGATCGGGTCGTGCATACGCCGGGGGTTCCGGTGTTTCGCCGGGACGATGGGTCGTGGTTGCCCGTGCCCTTGCGGGTGGCCTTTCTGACGTCGGCCGCGCCGAATCGGGGGGCGATCGAACGGGATCGGCCCAGCGCGGTCGGCAGGACCGCGGGCGTGCCGGCGAACCGGGCACGCGGTGTGCTCGCCGTCGCGGCCCATCACGGTGAATCCCGTCTCGTGCTGGGTGCGTGGGGGTGCGGCGTGTTCGGCAACGAACCGGCGGAGGTCGCGGCGGCGTTCGCGGGGCACCTGCGCGGCGGGTTCGCGGGGGTCTTCGAACGGGTCGTGTTCGCGATCCCGGATCGGGACGACTCCACCCGCCGGGTGTTCGAGCGGGTGCTGGGCGACTCCCGGTAGAGGTGCATGGGGGCGGAAGGGGGCGTTGGGCGGACCGGTTGGGCCGCCCTCGTCATCCCAGTTGGGTGTAGCGGGTGAGGGCTGCGCGGAAGGCGGTCGGGTGTACGGCGAGGGGGTCGGTGTAGGGGTTTCGCAGTTGGAGGACGAGCAGGATTCCGAAGGCGACGATCGTGCCCACGAAGGCCAGGGCGATGACGTGGCGGCGGTCTGCGGTCGGGACGACGAGCGCCGGGAAGACGATGGCGAAGATACCGGCGACGATCATGGCCACCGGTAGCACGATCGGTGTGGTGGAGGCCGGGTCGGCGAGGCGAACGTGGCGCTTGACGTACAGGTCTGCCACGGCCGCCTGGGTGTCGACGGCCCGATCGTGCGCCGTCTCCGAGACTGTGCCGACGCGGGCCGCGATCCGGTCGAGTTGGCGCCATGCGAGCGGGGTTTCGTGCTTGTCGGCCATCGCCGACCATTCCTTGTCGATCACCGTGCGGGTGTAGTCGCGTAGCCCGGTGCGCACGAAGTCCCGGTCCTGCGGCGGAAGTTGGCCGGCCGCCGCGTAGGTCTTGGTCAGCACGCGGGCCTCGTCGCTCGCGTGTTGGCGGACCGTGGACTGGAGTTCCCATGCTCCGACGATCTGGAAGCTGGTCAGCAGGACGAAGGAGGACAGGACGGCTCCGCCGCAGAAGGACAGCAGCTGGCCGTCGAAGCCGCTGTCCTTGGCACGTTCGGTGCGGCTCATCAGGATGACGGCCGTCGCGGCGATGCCGGCGCCGAGAAGGGCGCCGAGGATCCAGATGATCACGTCCGTACTCCTCGTCGGGCCGGGCTCGGAAGCAGCGCCGCCAGCGCGGCGGGGATGATCGACACGACCAGGACCGGCGTGATCCCGTCGGTGAATCCCGGGGGTGACGCCTCGTCCTCGGGCGGCACGGTGGTGGTGCGCAACGGCCGCCGGGTGGAGGGTGGTTCGGCGACGGGCGCGGTGATGCCCGGTGGTTCGGGCAGTGCGTCCACAGCGGAGGAGGCGTACGGGCGACGCATGGGCGCGGCGGGCGGCGGTCGGGTCCCGGAGGGTGCCTGCCCGGTGGTGGCCGGGGGCGCGGGTGATGCCGGCTTGCGGGTGGGCGGTAGGGCCGGCTCGGTCGCCGGCGGGCGGTGCGACGAGGTGGCGGAGGGTGTCGTGGTGGGCCGGGCCGAGCAGCCGCATCCGGGACGCACGGTCACCGAGACGTCGTCGCCGATCCGGACGGCGGTCAGCACGCCGGGTTGATACACGACGTGTACGCGGCCGGCGTGCACCTCCGTACGTGGGCTCACGGGTCCGGACGGTCGGCCTGTGGCGGCGGGGTCGGGGCGGGTCTGCACGTTCACGGTGATGCGTTCGTCGGCGAACGCATCACCGGCGGCGGCCAGGACCGGCAGGCATCCGCACGCCACCAGCAGACACCGCGCCGCGAACCGAGAGTTGCCCATGGCGCCAGGGTGACGACGATGAGCCCACGCACTCGGATGAATACCCCGAAACCCCACTTTCGGGTGACTGGCGGCGGGAAGCCGAGCCGTCGCCCAAGGCGACGACTCCTCCGGGGCGGACGCGCGATCGCCCGCCCCGGAGCCGACCGGTCCACGGTTGCCTCGATCCACTCACACCCCACACACCACGAAGGCGGACCCGACCGGAGTCGGAGCCGCCTTCGTGGTGTGTGGCGTGTGTCGGGGTCAGCCCTTGTCGAGGACGTCCGCCGCGATCAGGTCTTCCAGGTAGCGGTCGTCCCACCAGTTGAGTTGGAGGGACTTGGCCCGGCGGAAGTAGAGCTGTACGTCGCATTCCAGGGTGAAGCCCATGCCGCCGTGTACGTGTACCGCCAGGTCGGTGACCTCGCGGTAGGTGCGGGCGGCGAAGAGCTTGGCCATCGGGGCCAGGCGCGCGGTGTCGCGACCCTTGTCCCGGGACCAGGCGGCCTCCCAGACCAGGGTCTCGGCGCCGTCCACGGCGGTCGAGGCGTCGGCCAGGTTGTGCGCGATGGCCTGGAACGCGCCGAGCGGCTTGTCGAACTGCTTGCGGTGCTTGGCGTATTCGACGGTGATCTCCAGGGCGCGCTTGGCGCCGCCGACGGCCTGGGCCGCGAGCAGGATCAGGCCGTCGTGCAGCACGTCCGACCAGACCGGCCAGCCGGCTCCGACCGCGCCGACCAACTCGCCGCGCGTGTCCGTCAGGTCGACCCGGTACTGGGTGTCCGAGGCGATCGTGGTCTGCTGGGTCAGGGTGACCCCGGCCGCCTTCGGGTCGACCAGGAACAGCGATACGCCCTGGGCGGGGTCGCCCGGGGTGCCCGCGGTGCCGGTCCGGGCGAGCACGAGCAGCACGTCGGCCGACGACGCGTACGCGACGTGCCGCTTCGTACCGGACAACACGTGGCCGTCGCCGTCCGCGCGGGCCGCCAGCGCCACGCCCTTGCCGCCGTAGCCGCGGTCCGGCTCCAGCCACGCGACGCTCGCGATGGTGGTGCCGGCCGCGATGCCCGGCAGGTACTTCTGCCGCTGCTCGTCGGAACCGGCCGCGGCGAGCACGCCGCCGACCAGGACCGAGCTGACGAAGTGCGGAGTCGGCGCCAGCGAACGCCCGAACTCCTCGTAGACCACGGCCGCGTCGAGCGTGGTCATCTCCGACCCGCCCCACTTCTCGGGCAGCGTCAGGCCGGTCAGGCCGGACTCGCCGAGCTTCTTCCAGAAGTCCTTGGGGTAGCCGACCGGGTCGTTCTCCAACTCGCGAACGACGGAGAGGTCGGCGTGACGGGCCGTCAGGCCGCGCACGGTCTCCCGGAGGATGTCCTGTTCCTGGGTGAAATCGAGGTCCATCGCGCGTCTCCTCTAGGGCTTCCAGCGCTCGCCGCGCCGGTCCCACGGGTTGTCGTCGGGGGTGGTGGGCAACGCGATTCGCGCGGTGGCCGTGGTGCGGGGCGCGCCGTCCACGGTCAGCGAGATCTCGGCGCGGACCCAACCGCAGCCGGCCTCGTCCACCGAGACGTCGTCCACCGTGCCGGTGAGCAGCATGTGGTCGCCGGGGAAGACCGGCTTGGTCATCCGGAACACCATCCGGCCGATCCGGCCCTTGGGGCCGGTCCAGTCGTTGAGGTAGCGCTCGAACCAGGCGGCCTGGTTCGGGGTGTTCAGGAAGATGTCCTGCACGCCCTGGCGCTCCACCGCGAACTTGTAGTCGTGGTGCATCGGCCGCCAGTCGCGGCTGGCCAGCGCGCCCAGGATGACCGTGGTCGCGGTGACGTCGACGCCGAACGTGGGCAGCGCGTCGCCCTTGGCCAACTGGTCCAGGGTCAGGTCGCTCATCCGGTGGCCTCCCGCCGGTAGCCGTAGCCGGTGTAGGACTCGGTGCCGAGCAGGGCGCCGTCCTGGTTGTGGTACTCGACGTCGATCACCCAGAAGCGGCCGATCCCGAGCTTGGTGCGCTTCTCCGGGCTGACCGAGCGGAGCACCTGATGCGACGTCACGATGTCGCCCAGGCGCACCGGTTCGTAGAAGACGTTGGTGTTGTCGGTCATGATCGCCTCGGGCAGTTCGAAGCGGATCTTGAGGTCGAAGTGCACCTGGAGGGAGAGTTGCTCGCCCTCCGCGCCGGGCGCCCAGTAGTGCGGGCGGGCCCACGCGGACAGCAGGCTCAGCGGGGCGATCGGGCCCCCGGTCAACTCCTTGGCGACCGCCTCGTCCCAGAACAGCGGGTTGCCGTTCTGCACGGACGCGCACGAGGTCCAGATGTAGCCGCGCTCGGCGGGGAAGTCACCCCGCTTCTCGTACTGGACCTTGCCGATGAGCGCCGCCACGTCCTCGGGCAGCGCGGTGTCTTGTGCCGTCATGCGACCACTCCTGAAGCGCGAAGCTCGGCGATGCGGTCCGGGCTGAGCCCGGCCGAGGCGAGCAGCTCGTCGGTGTCGGTGATCCCCGATTCCCGGACCGGGTACGGGTCCGCGGGTGCCTGCTGGCCGGCCAGCACCGGGCCCACCTGGCGGAACTCGCCCTGGACCGGGTGCTTGGCGGTGGTGAACGCGTCGCGCGCCAGGTACTGCGGGTCCTCCAGCAGTTCCGGTACGGACAGCACCGCCGACACACAGGTGTCGGCGGGGGCCAGCTCGGCCACCCAGTCGTCCCGGTCGCGAGTGGCGAAGGCCGCCGCCAGATCGGCCCGGATCGCGTCCTGCGCGTCGTCGTCGAGCTGGCGCGGGGCCCACTTGTCCAGCCCGGTCAGCCGGCACAGGTTCGCCCAGAAGCGACCCTCGATCGCGGCCACCGCGAGCCACTTGCCGTCTCGCGCGCGGTAGGTGTCGTAGCACGCGTAGCGGCCGGTCAGGATGCCGTGCCTGGGCTCGGGTTCGACGCCGGTGGCCAGGTACTCGTCCACGCCCAGCGCCATCAGCGCGAGCATGCCGTCGGCCACCGAGACGTCCAGCCGGGCGCCCTCGCCGGTGCGCTGCCGGCGGAACAGCGCGCCCATGATCGCGATCACCGCGTGCATGCCACCGCCCGCGCTGTCCGCCACGGTCGCGCCCGGGATCGGCGGACCGCCGTCCGCGCCGGGCCCGGACATGTGCAGGAAGCCGCCCACACCCAGGTAGTTCAGGTCGTGCCCGGCCTGTTGCGCGTGCGGGCCGGCCTGACCGAAGCCGGACGTCGAGCAGTAGACGATCCGCGGGTTGCGCGCCGCGGCCGCGTCCGGGCCGATGCCCAGGCGGTCCACCACACCCGGGCGGAAGCTCTCGATCACCACGTCGGCGCCCTCGACCAGGGTCAGGAACGCCTCACGACCCTCGGGCGCCTTCATGTCGACCAGCACGCGCTTCATCCGCCGATGCGCGCTGTACGAGTAGTAGGGCGGCGCGATCTGCACGCCGCTCTTGGCCGGGACCGGGCCGACCTTGATCACCTCGGCCCCGTAGTCCGCCAACCAGCGCGAGGCGCGGGCAGCGGGGCCCACGCTCGCGAGATCCAACACCGTGACGCCTTCCAGGAACTCTCCGGACATGACCGCGGCCCCGTCAGAAGTTCTTGGGAAGGCCGAGACCGCGGCGGGCGATGATGTTCTTCTGCACCTCGGAGGTGCCGCCGCCGATGGTGTCGAGCACGGTGTAGCGGTAGGTCGAGTCGGCGCGACCGGTCATCGGCGCGTCCTCGGTGCCCACCCGCAACTGGGTGCCCGGCGAGGCGATGTCCATCGACGCGTTCGCGAGCCGCTTGGACAGCTCGGTGGCGTACAGCTTGTAGCCGGACGCCTCGACCGTGGGCGGTTTTCCGCCACCGGCCGCGGCGGCGACCACGCGCAGTCCGAGCAGGCGCGCGACGGCGGCCTCGGTGACCAGCGTGGCCAACTGCTTGCGCACGATCGGGTCCTCGCGCAGCGGCTCGTCGTCGCGGGTGGCCTCCTTGACGTACTCGGTGAGCACGTTCAGGCGCTGCTGGATCGGAGCGAACGAGAACATCGTGAAGCGTTCCAGGTCGAGCGCCTGGGAGATGTACTGGAAGCCTTTGTTCAGCTCGCCGACCACATACTCGTCGGAGACCCACACGTCGTCGAAGAAGACGTCGTTGGTGCGCTCGTCGCCCATCGTCCAGATGCCCCGGACGGTGATGCCCGGGTGGTCCATCGGCACCAGGAACAGTGTGATGCCGTGGTGCTTGGGCGCGTCGGGGTCGGTGCGCGCGCCGACCCAGTACCACTCGGCGAAGTGCGCCGAGGTGGTCCAGGTCTTCTGGCCGTTGAGCCGCCAGCCCGCGCCGTCGCGGACCGCGCGCAGCTTCATCGAGGCGGCGTCGGAGCCCGCCTCGGGCTCGCTGTAGCCGACCGCGAACTCGACCTCGTTGTTGAGGATCTTCGGCAGGAACTCGGCCTTGAGCTTGTCGCTGCCGTGCGCCAGCAGGGTTTTGCCGATGATGCCGACGCCCTTGCCGATCTGCGGTCCGCCGCGCCCGGCGAGGGCTTCGTTGAGCAGGTATTCGTAGACCCCGTCGCCGTCCTGGCCACCCCATTCCTCGGGCCAGGTGATGCCGAGCCAGCCTTGGTCGGCCATCTTGCGCATGTACGCGCGGCGTGCGGGGGTGTCGACGACCTGGGCCATGTTCTCCCGGGTGACATCGAACACTTCAGGGTCGGGATTGGCGTCGAGAAACCGCTCGACCGTCTCGCTGAACGCGGTCTGGTCGGGGGAGAAGTCGAAGTCCACGGGTCGCCTTTCGGGGCGCGCCCATGCCGGCAGCCTCACCTGTGTACGTGCAGGTGAGGCAGCCGGCACAGAACCTGACGGATAGTCAGATCAAAGTAACACCGGCCCCGGTTCATTTCGAGTGGCGGTCGGCAATAGATGTGTGGGCCCCGTCTCGCTCCCGCGTGCGCGCCGGGCACGGCCGGGGCGCGACCGACGAACCGGTTCTGGACAAGTCCGGAAAAGTTACGGCGCGTCCGCGATCGACCACCTATCGTGGGTGGACATGAGCGGAAAAGCTTGCCCGCAATGTGGTCGTGATCACCCGTGGTGTGGGTTCGAGTGGTCGGCACGCGAGCCGGACGACGCGGACCGCCCGGACCCCGATGGCGGCGATGCCGAAGGGCCGCCGTACCGAGTCAGTGAACTGCTCCCCGACATCATCGACTTCCTGGCGCGCGGCAGCCGCGGGCCGGAGTGGGCCGGCGCGCGCGAAAGCCCGGGTCGGTCCCTGCGGGGACTGATACCCGGGCCCAGGCGCCGTTCTTGACGACACGTCAGAGGCGGGGCGGCCGGCGCGCGGCGCGATGGGTCGCCGCGCGCGACCAGGCGACGTGCCGTCGGGTGCGTTGCGGTGACGTGCCGTCAGGCCCGCCGGAGTGACGTGCCGTCAGGCGCGTTGTGAGCTGACCGAGACGACCTCGCCGGTCATGTACGACGAGTAGTCCGACGCGAGGAAGACCATCACGTTCGCGACCTCCCACGGCTCGGCCGCGCGTCCGAACGCCTCGCGCGAGGACAGCTCGTCGAGCAGTTCCTCGGACGAGGCCTTGGCCAGGAACGCGTGCATCGCGATGCTCGGCGCGACCGCGTTGACCCGTACGCCGAACTCGGCCGCCTCCACGGCGGAGCAGCGGGTCAGCGCCATCACACCGGCCTTGGCCGCGGCGTAGTGCGCCTGACCCTTCTGCGCACGCCAGCCGAGCACGGAGGCGTTGTTGACGATCACACCCTTGCCGCGCGGCTGCATGTGCCGCAGCGCCGCCCGGGTGCAGCGGAACGTGCCGTTCAGCGTCACGTTCATCACCAGGTCCCACTGCGCGTCGGTCATGTCGACGAGGTTGGCCTCGCCGCCGAGCCCGGCGTTGTTGATCAGCACGTCTATGCCGCCGAGTTCGCGCGCGGCCGTGTCGATCAGGTGCTGCACCTCGTCCTCGACCGTGACGTCGCACGGGACGGCGAGCGGGCGGGATCCGATCAGCTTGGCGAGTTCGTCCGCGGCCTCGCCGAGGCGGCGCTCGTGCTTGTCGCTGATCGCGATCACGGCGCCCTCCTCCGCGGCGCGCTTGGCCGCGGCGAAGCCGATCCCGGTGCCGGCCGCGGCGGTGATCAGGACGGTCTTGCCGGCCAACAGGCCGTGGCCCTCGACATAGGCGGGGGCGGGGGTGGGGCTCACTTGGCGTCTCCTCGCGGTTCACGGGGCATGCCGAGGACACGCTCGGCGATGATGTTGCGCTGCACCTCGTTCGACCCGCCGTAGATGGTGTCGGACTTGGTGAACAGGAACAGGCGTTGCGCGGCGGACAGTTCGTACGGGGCCCCGGCGGCCAGGGTGGCCTCGGCGCCGGCCACGTCCATCGCGAGCGCGCCGAGCCGCTGATGCCACCCCGCCCACACCAGCTTGGCCACCGAGGCCGCGCCGGGATCGGGCGAGCCGAGCGTGCGCAGCGCGTTGCAGCGCAGCACCTTGAGGTCGATCCAGCTCTGCAGCAGTCGGTCGCGCAGTACCGGGTCCTCGATCGCGCCGTTGGCCTTCGCCTCGGCGACCACCTTGTCCAGCTCGATCTCGAAGCCGATCTGCTGGGCCAGCGTGGAGACCCCGCGCTCGAACGCGAGCAGGCCCATCGCCACGCCCCAGCCCGCGCCGACCTCGCCGACCACGTGCTCGGCCCGCGCGCGGGCCTTGTCGAAGAACACCTCGTTGAACTCGCTGGTGCCGGTCAACTGGACGATCGGGCGGATCTCGATGCCCGGCTGGTCCATCGGCGCGAGCAGGAACGTGATGCCCTTGTGCCGCTGCGACGCGGGATCGGTGCGGGCCAGCACGAAGCACCAGTTCGCCTCGTGCGCGAGCGAGGTCCACACCTTCTGGCCGGTGATCAGCCAGTCGCCGGACTCGGGGTCGACGGTCGCGGTGGTGCGCAGGTTGGCCAGGTCGGAGCCGGCGCCCGGCTCCGAGTAGCCCTGGCACCACAACTCCTCACCGCGCGCGATGGCGGGCAGGAAGCGGGCCTTCTGCTCCTCGGTGCCGAACGCGAGCACGGTGGGGCCGAGCAGGTTCTCGCCCATGTGGTTGACCCGGCCGGGCGCCTGGGCGCGGGCGTACTCCTCGCCGAAGATCACCTGCTGCATCAAGGACGCCTCGCGGCCCCCGTATCGCCTGGGCCAGTCCAGGCCGATCCAGCCGCCCTCGCCCAGGCGCAGCTCCCAGGCGCGGCGGATCTCGAAGTGCTCGTGCTCGCTGCCGGGACCGCCGGTACCGACGGCCGCGGCGAACTCACCGGAGAGGTTCTCCCGGAGCCACTCGCGGACCTCGGCCCGGAACTCCTCGTCCTCGGCGCTGTACCGGAAATCCACAGCCTGTCCAATCTCGCGGGGGGTGCACGGACGGCGGCGCGCGGGGTTCGCCGTTCGCGACTTCGAACCCCGCGCGCACCGCCTGCCGAGGGCTGGGTCAGTTGCCGGCGGCGGCAGCTGCCTCGGCGGCCTTCTTCTTGGCCGCGGCGGCCGCGTACTCCTTGAGCTGCGCGAGTACCGGCATCGGGTCCTGGCCGATCTGGGTGGGCAGCTTCTCGGCGATCTCCTCGGCCGTCCAGCGGTCGGCCGCGTACATCGTCTTGATCTCGTGCGGCTGGTCCCACAGCGCGATCTTGGGGCCGGCGGTCGTGTACACCTGACCGGTGATGTTCTTGGCGTGGTCGGAGAGCAGGAAGACCACCAGCTCCGCGACGTCCTCGGGGTCACCGATCTCCTTGAGCGTCTGCGGGACACCCTCGGACATCCGGGTCCGGGCCACCGGCGCGACGCAGTTGGCGTTGACGCCGTACTTGTTCAGGCCCAGCGCGGCGGAGCGCACGAACGAGACGATGCCGCCCTTGGCCGCGGCGTAGTTCGCCTGGGCGACCGAGCCGAGCGCGTACACGCCGGAGGTGAAGCCGACGATCGAGCCGAAGCCCTGGGTCTTCATCACCTTGGACGCGGCCTGCACGACGGTGAAGGTGCCCTTGAGGTGGGTGGCGATGACGCTGTCCCACTCGTCCTCGGTCATGTTGAACAACATGCGCTCGCGCAGGTTGCCCGCGACGGTGACGACGCCGTCGATCCGGCCCCACTTCTCGACGCCGGCGTTCACGATCCGGGCGCCGCCCTCCATCGTGGCCACGGAGTCGGCGACCGCGACGGCCTCGCCGCCGAGCGCCTCGATCTCCTTCACCACGGCGTCGGCGACCTCGCTGGTCGGCGCGCTGCCGTCCATCGCGACGCCATAGTCGTTCACGACCACCTTGGCGCCGTGCGCGGCGGCGGCGAGTGCGACGGCCCGGCCGATGCCCCGGCCGGCGCCGGTGACCGCGATTACCTTGCCCGTGAGGAAGTCACCCATGTGTTGTCCGCTCCTAGTCGGTGGCCTCGCCAGTAGGCCCCGGAAGTCGAGGGCCGAGGCCCAGGTGGGGTCGGTCGTGGCGCGCTGCGCGGCCGCCGCGGTCTGGACCGCTTCGACCGCCCGCACAGGTCCGGCAGCCTTGCGGACGCAAGGTGCGCAGCCTGTGAGAACGCCCTCCCGACATTATCTGACGATCCGTTAGTTTTCCTGGATAGAGTGCCGCAGCACACAGCACGACGCAGCACCACACACGCACTTGACAGCGCGGTCGTCGGATTCCGAGAGTGCGCCTGTCGGTATTCGTGCCCATCGGCACGTGTCACCACCGCCTGGAGGAGGCTCCCCTATGTCGCTGCCCCCCGAGTTTCATGAACTCGCCGCTCGTGTGAACAACTGGGGCCGATGGGGCCGGGAGGACGAGATCGGGACGATCAACCTGATCACGGACGACGTGGTCAAGGCCGCGGCGGGTTGTGTGCGCACCGGCAAGCGCTTCTCGCTGGCCGTGGAACTGCGCGAGGACGGCATCCAGAACGGGATGATCCCGGGCCGGGACAACCCCAAGCGCACCACGTTCCTGGTCAACCACGAGGTCTTCGGCCCCGGCACGGTGGCCACCAGCGACGACTCGGTGGTGATGGGCATCCAGGCGGGTACGCACTGGGACGGGCTGACCCACGCGACCTACGACGACCGGCTCTACAACGGCCACTCGGCCAAGGAGACGGTCACGGCGGAGGAGGGCGCGCGCAAGCTCGGCATCCACAACGTCAAGACGCTGGTCTCGCGCGGCGTGCTGCTCGACGTGGCGCGGGCCAAGGGTCTGGACATCCTGCCGCCGGAGTACGCGGTGACCCCCGCCGACCTGGAGGCGGCCGAGGAGTTCGGCAACGTGCGGGTCCGGGCGGGTGACATCGTGCTGGTGCGCACGGGGCAGATCCGGCAGTACTTCGCGGGCGAGAAGGACATGTACTTCTACGGCCCGGGCCTGTCCGTGCGCACGCCCGAGTGGTTCCACGCGCGCGACGTGGCGGCGGTGGCCAACGACACCGTGACCTTCGAGGTCTTCCCGCCGGAGATCGAGGATTGCTTCATGGCGGTGCACGCGCTGCACCTGGTGGAGATGGGCATGCTCCAGGGGCAGAACTGGAACCTGGAGGAGCTGTCCGAGGACTGCGCGGCGGACGGCGTGTACGAGTTCTTCCTGGAGGCCTCGCCGGAACCCTTCGTGGGCGGCGTCGGCACGCCGGTGAACCCGGTGGCGATCAAGTAGGACGGGATGATTCGACCGGCTTCGGCTGTCGCCGGGTCGCCGAGTTGCCGGGTCGGCTGGTCCGGCGCCGGCCGGACCGGGGTCGGCCGGACCGGCGCGGACCTCGAACACGCGTAGACCGGACGGCGTGCGGGCCCCGGACAGGATCGACCTGTCCCGGGGCCCGCATGCGTTCCGGGCACCGCGACGAGGCCCGGAACGATGGCGGTCCCACTTCGTCGAGGAAACCCAGGGCACGTCCCGGGCGCCTCGTCGTCCCCTCGCGAACGACCGCCACACTCAGGGTGATCAGTGTCGGACGAGGCGTCAATATCCTGTGGGCACCGATTTCCCTTCCCCGATCACGATTCGTCCGCGCACCCGCCTGTGCGCCCCATCGGCACCATGCGCCCCACCGGGCTCGGGTGCAGCGCGCCACCCGCAGGGGTCGACAGCTCCCTGGCCCGCGCACCATCCGAGGCCGCCGCGTCCCGGATGCCCGGCCATACACTTGTGTATGGGGATGATCCTTGCGCGAAGGGACAATCCTGATGAGCCATACGCGCTGGAAGCTCACCCGGGACTGGCGGCTTGTGGCCGTCGGCACCGAATCGCCCGAGGCCCAGGCCATTCATGTGGAGATCCGCATGGCCTCGGTTCTCGGCTTGGCGGTTTATGAGCGGCGTACCGCACTGGGCATCTCGCAGAGCGAACTCGGCAAGCGGGCGGAGATGACGCAGCCGGAGATCTTCAAGATCGAACTCGGCGGCACGATACCGACCCTCCCGCTGCTCGCCCGCCTGGCGAAGGCGCTCGACGCGTCGTTGAACATCGCCCTGGACGGGGACACCTCGACCGTCGTCTTCACGCCGCACACCGCTTGAGGCGGACGAGCCGACTCGGGCGGGTCCGTGGTGGCCGACGGGTTCCGCCTTTCCGGCGCGGTGAAGCCGTGGATCCTGGGTCTCGTGGACATTCCGAGCGGGGGCGGCACGTGACGGGGGCCGACGAGTTCTCGGGGTGCGGGTGCTGACCTGTCGTCACCAGGCGGGCGTCGGGCCGGAGTTGCTGTTACGGGCGTATCGGGACTTCCGCGGTTGCGGGCGGAGTCGGCTGATCTACCGCGCGGGTTTCCCGACCCACGGGCTCGCACGGTTCGCGGGCGATCCGGATCCGGGCATGCGCGAGCTTGTGCTGCGCGATCCGGACGCGCCGGCGGATGTGGTGCTCGGGCTGCTTGCCGATCCGGAGCGGTGTGTGCGAACCGCGCTCGCCAGGCATCCGGCAGTGCCGGTGGATCGGCTGCTCGCGCTCTTGGACGATGCCGAACTCGGGCCTTACGCGGCGCGCAATCCCGCTCTCCCGGTCGAGGCCATGCACCGGATCCTGGACGCGGCGGGGGCGCCGCGCGGTGTGTGAAGTGGCCGCTGTGGCACGGGTGATGAACCGTACGTCGATGCGACACGTGTGTGATCGACGGGCTGCTCAGAGGTGGTGTCGCGGTGTGACGAGAGGACTGTCACAACCGGCTGACTGCTCATCAGTTCCGGGCTAGAGTGCCGCGCGGGTACGCGTGCGCGCTTGAAGCTCCGGAGCCGGTCCGGCCGGTAAGCCGTCGAGCGCCCCGGCTCGTCAGCCCATTTCCGATGGAGGAGGAACCGGTGAAGGGCGTTCTTTTCGACGGCAAGGAAGCCTCGATCGTCGACGACCTCGAGGTGCGCGCACCCGGGGCCAACGAGGTCCTGGTGAAGATCGGTGCGGCCGGTCTGTGCCACAGCGACATCTCGGTGATCAACGGCACCATCCCCTTCCCGCCCCCGGTCGTGCTCGGGCACGAGGGCGCGGGCGTCGTGGAGGCGGTCGGCGAGTTGGTCACGCACGTCAAGCCCGGCGACCACGTGGCGCTGTCCACGCTGGCCTCGTGCGGCGCGTGCCGTGAGTGCGACCGGGGTCGGCCGACCATGTGTGCCAAGAGCTTCGGCCAGCTCAACCAGCCGTTCACGCGCGGCGGCAAGCCGGTCTACAACTTCGCGGGCCTGTCGGTGTTCGCCGAGCAGATCGTGGTCAAGGGTGTCCAGGCGGTCAAGATCCCCAAGGACATCCCGCTCGCGTCCGCCGCGCTGATCGGCTGCGGCGTGCTGACCGGCGTGGGGGCGGTGCTGAACCGGGCGAAGGTGCAGCCCGGCGACACCGTCGCGGTGATCGGCACGGGCGGCATCGGCCTGAACGTGATCCAGGGCGCGAAGCTCGCGGGCGCGGTACGGATCGTGGCCGTGGACGCGAACCCGGCGAAGGAGGCGGTGGCGCGCGAGTTCGGCGCGACCGACTTCGTGGACGCGCGCGCGGTCGAGGACTCGGTCAAGGCGGTCCAGGAGCTGGTTCCGGGCGGTGTGGACCACGCGTTCGAGTGCGTCGGGCACGTCGGGGTGATCCGCAACGCGATCGACATGCTCGGGCGAGCCGGCCAGGCGATCATCCTGGGCGTCGCGCCGTCGGACGCCGAGGCGTCCTTCCACGTGTCCTCGATGTTCCTGGACAAGTCGATCATGGGCTGCCGCTACGGCTCCTCGCGCCCGCAGTACGACATCGCGCGCTACGCGGACCTGTACAAGACCGGCGCCCTGCGCCTCGACGAACTGGTCACCCAGACCTACGCCCTGGACGACTTCCACCACGCGGTCGAGGACGCCGAGGCGGGCAAGGTCGCCCGAGGCGTCTTCGTCTTCTGACGCTCGTCGGTCCGGCTTTCCGGCGCGGCGCGCTTCTCAACCGAGAGGCGTACCGCGCCGTTTCCGACTTGGGGAAGACGGGCGGATGGGCAGTTCCCGCGCGGGCGTCTCGTACCAGGGGCGTTGCTCCACACGGCCGTTTCGGTCCACGGCGACGGTGAGGCCGAATCGGTCGGCTTCCGGTTGGCCGGCGGCGGTCCACCAGGCGTGCGCCGCTTCAACCTCGGTCCACAGATTGCGCGGTCCGGCCTGGTGGACGACCGGAGGGCCGTCCTCGGGGAATACCGCCTCGGCGAGGGATGGTTCGCCGCTGTCGTCCCAGCCGTAGAGGTACAGGCGGCGGTCATCCCAGATATCGGGCATGCAGTCGGGGACCATGAGGCCGGTGACGAACTCGGCGGCTCGGTGTGTGGCGCCGGCGACGTCGGCGATCGCCAGGGCCGGGGTGGAGGCGCGGGCGGTGCGTTTCCAGGTGGCCGGCCAGTCGACGTCCGGGAACTCGGCGCGCTGGGAGCGCAGTTTCATGAACGACAGCCCGCCCCGGAACGGGCCGCCGGCCTGGTTGCCGGTGACGGTCAGGTGGACGACCTGGTCATGGGGGTTGTAGTCGGTGCCCCAGGGCATCACGAGGACGGCGCCGGGCGCGGCCTGCTCGATCCACGCGGCCGGGATGTTGCGGACGCCTGCGGTGACGTGGACACGATCGTACGGCGCGTGTGGGATGTGGCCGAGCGCTCCGTCGCCGGTGACGACGGTGACATTCGTGGCGTAGCCGGTCCGGTCGATCGCGGCTCGGGCTTGGGCGGCGAGGTCGGGGTCGACTTCGACGGTGGTGACGTCGGCGCCACGTGCGGCCAGGAGCGCGGCCGTCCAGCCGGTCCCGGTGCCGATTTCGAGCACGCGCATGCCGTCGGCCAGGTCGAGCGTGGCGAGTTCGAGGGCGACGACGGTCGGCGCGGATGCGGACGAGGTGGCGAGTTCACCGGGTTCGTCGCGGGTGTGGGCGCCGTCGTCCCACTGGGTCACGAGCGGGATGTCGTCCTCGACGGCGGCGAGCCAGGCATCCGGGTCGCGGTCGCGGTCGATGGCTCGTTCGAAGCTGCCGTTGCGAAAGGGCCAGACACGAGTCGGGACGAAGTCCGCGCGCCGGACGGTGACGAACGCCCTTTCCCAGCCGGGCGGCATGGTCCCGGCCAAGACGAGGCGTTCGGCGATCGGCGCCGTCATTTGCTGTCTTTGCGATGATCGCCGCCGCCGGGCTGCGGGGGGCTGTCCGGGGTGGGGTTCGAGGGCTTACGGTCCTTGGGGTTGATGGGTCGCTCGTCGTCTGCCGGTGGACCGCCGTGGGTTCCCATGCCGGTTCCTCTCGCGGTGACGACGTTCCCGTCCGGGGTCGTCGCGGTGAGTGTGGCTTCTCGCAACGTACGGGCGACACGCACGGGCGTCAATCACGTTCAGCTATCAACATGCGACCCAACGTCATCGCATGACTCCCAGGCGCGCCTGGTGAGCAGGTGGTCGGCCTTGCCGGCTTTGATGTCGCGGATGAGGGTGCGGAGGGCGTCCATGGTGTCGGTGACGTATTCGTCTTCGTGTCCGGCGACGGCGATGTAGCCGTTGCCGTCCGCGTCGGTGCCGAGCCGGAAGCAGTTTCCGGAGTCCTGGCAGAAGGGTTCGTCCCAGGTGATGTCAGGCATGGGCGTTCCTGAAGTGACGGTGTGCGCGAACGGGTTGGCGTCGCGAGGTCGCGACAGCTGCCGTGATGGGTGATACCCGTCTGCCCGGTGGGTTACAGCAGGTGGTCGGCTTTGCCGGCTTTGATGTCGCGGATGAGGGTGCGGAGGGCGTCCATGGTGTCGGTGACGTACTCGTCCTCGTGTCCGGCGACGGCGATGTAGGCGTTCCCTTCGACGTCGGTGCCCAGGCGGAAGCAGTTGTTGCCCTCACCGCAGAATGGGGCTTCCCATGCGATGTCCTGCATCGAAACTCCTTCAGAGTTGGCGAGCGATGGTGTGGGCGACCTCTCGTGACTCACTGGCGGACGCCTGGGCCTAGAGCAGGTGGTCGGCCTTGCCCGCCTTGATGTCTCGGATGAGGGTGCGGAGGGCTTCGAGGGAGTCCTTGACGCAAGCGTCTTCATGTCCCGCGACCGCGATGTATCCGTTGCCGTTCGCGTCTGTACCGAGGCGAAAGCACGAGTTGCCCTCGGCGCAGAAGGGGTCTTCCCAAGTGATGGCGTGCATAGGAGTTTTCCTCACAGGTGGCGGGCGATTCGGTGGATGAAATCGCAGGACTGATCGGTGGGCAGGGCCAGGTCTTCCATCCAGTTCAGTTGTGCTCGGTACTTTGCCAACTGGTTCTCGGCCCACATGAACGCAGGCCCGTGCGAGCTGTCGACCTGAACGGTGTCGAGTAGCGGCACCGGACCCTCGGCGTAGAGGACGCTTTGACCCGCGCCGGGAAAGGCTCCTGCTTCGTAGGGGAGGACCAGCAGTGTGACGTTCGGTCGCTCGGACATGCCGATCAGGTGTTCCAGTTGGGCCCGCGCGACTGCTCTGCCGCCGAACTGCATCCGAAGTGCTGCTTCGTGGATGACGGCTCGGTACGTGGGCGGATCGTCTTGGACGAGGACCTTTTGCCGTTCTGCGCGATGGGCGAGTCGGAGCCCGACTTCGTGGTCCGGGAGCGTGGGCACGGCTACCCGGAAGACCGCGAGGGCGTGGTCTGACGTCTGGAGCAGTCCGGGGATGTGCACGGTGTTCGCCACTCGCATCCCGATCACGGAAGCTTCCAACTCGGCGATGTCCAGGAGACCTTGGGGCAATGTCCCCCGGTAGCGGTTCCACCAACCCTTGATGTCCGGCTGTGCCATGTCGATCAACGCCTCGATGTACCGCTCGTCGGTGCACTCGCAGCTGCATACCAACGTGCGCAGCCGGTCGGTACTGATCGAACGCGAGCCCGACTCCATGTTGGAGATCTTGCCCCGGTCCACGCCCAGCAGCCCTGCCGCGTACTCGGCGGACATGCCTGCCGAGGTTCGGATCCGCCGCAGTTCACTCCCCAAGCGCCTTTGTCGTTCGGTAAGCACCGTCCTGGGGGTCATGCCGGTTCCTTTCGCCCGCCGTCAAAGGCAGTCTGCCGCCCAACCGTGCGCACGCACCAAGAGGCGGCTCAGTAGTTCCGATCGCATGGCAAATTTGCCCCGCCATGTTCTACGTTCGGTATCGCATCACCTACGCAAAGCGATGCCGGAAGTGCACCGCGCGAGCATGCCCGCCTGTTTCGGGACGGGTGTGTTCGCGCTCGGGGAGGTAGGCCACCGGCGCCGTAGCGCGACGCGTTCACCGCGTAAGCGCCCATCCAGCCCGTGCTGCCCAGGAGTTGCCCATGCCCGGATCCCTCTGCCCCGCCGGTGAACCGGCGCCCGCCATCCCCACCGCCCCCGCGATCCCGGTCATCCCGTCGCACTGGAGCTTTCCCGCCGATCCCACCTCCGTGCGGCGCGCCCGGCGTGCCGTGATGGGCGCCGTGCCGCGCGGTTGTCGCCCCGAACTCGCCGACGAGCTCGTGTTGGTGACGTCCGAGCTCGTCACCAACGCACTGCTGTAAGGCACTTGTCCTGCCGATGGGTGCCCGATCGAACTCGTGCTCTGGCCCGCCGACGGCTACTGCTGGCTCGCCGTCTCCGACCCCGGCGCGGCCCTGCCCGCACTCGCCTCGCCCGGACCGAAGGAATGCGGAGGGCGAGGGCTCCTCCTGGTGAGCGCGCTCACCGCCGCCTGGGCCGTGGTGCCGCGCCACGGGTGTGGCAAGTCGGTGGTGGTGGGGCTGAGACTCGCCGGCTGAGCGGGGCTTCGAGGGGCGACCGTAGCGCCGAAGTCGCCCTTCCCGAGCGCGAATCGACAACATTTCGATCTTGATAACGGATTCGGAGCGAGGTACCCGCCCGGCTCGAAGTGTCGGTGATCGGGTTGTTTCGGATGTGGCGATGGCTGGTCGCCCCGGACCAATTCGGGCGAACTTGACGGTGGTTCGGTCGGTCGCGGTGAACTCGCGGGCAATTTCGGTCAATTCCGTGGGCGGTAGGAATTCGTGAGTTATCCGCGTAACCAGTCAGTCCCGCTTTCAGTTGATCGGATAGGTTCCGCGCGTCCCGGCGGCGCCTCTAAACTCGCTCCGCTGCGGCCCCAGGTCCCACGGACCGCGGTCAGGTACCCGATCGGCGCCTCGGGCCACGCGCGGGGTGTCCGCTGGAGAGGAGCCCTACCGCCCCATGCCGACTCCGCACGATGACACGCACGATCGTCCCCCCGAGTCCGATCCGGCGACCGAGAAGAGGGCGGCATCGGCCGCCGGCAAGGCGTCCGTTCCGGGCCAGCGCACCCCGTACGTGGACGACCGCACCGGATATCTGGAAATGGAGCAGGATCCGAGATTCGGGGCGCTCAAGAAGCGCCAGCGGTCCTTCATCTTCCCGGTCACCGCCGCGTTCCTCGCGTGGTTCCTGTTGTACGTGGTCATGTCCGCCTACGCGCGTGACTTCATGGCCAAGGAACCGATCGACCACATCAATGTCGCTCTCGTGTTCGGCCTGCTCCAGTTCGTCTCGACGTTCCTGATCGCCTGGGCCTATTCGCGATTCGCGCGCACCCGACTCGACCCCGTCGCCACCGAACTGCGAGAGGAACTCGAAGCGTGAATCTTTCTCTCGAACTCGCCGCGGAGTCCAGCAACCGAGGCTGGACCTTCGCGATGTTCGCCGTGCTGGTCGCGGTCACGCTCGGCATCACCTTCTGGGCGAGTCGCCGGAACCGTACGGCGGCCGACTTCTACGCCGGTGGCCGCTCGTTCACCTCGCTCCAGAACGGACTGGCGATCGGCGGCGACTACATGTCGGCCGCGTCCTTCCTCGGCATCGCGGGCATCCTGGCGCTGTCCGGCTACGACGGTTTCCTGTATTCGATCGGTTTCCTGGTCGCGTGGTTGGTGGCGCTGCTCCTGGTCGCCGAGCCGATGCGCAACTCCGGCCGGTACACGATGGCGGACGTACTCGCCAACCGCATGCGCGAACGCCCGGTCCGGATGGCCGCCAGCGTGTCCACGATCGTCGTGTCGATCTTCTACCTGCTGGCCCAGATGGTCGGCGCGGCGTCGGTGGTCTCGCTCCTGCTCGACGTCAAGAGCGACGCCGCGCAGATCTCGGTCATCGCCGCGGTGGGCGCGCTGATGATCGTCTACGTCACCGTCGGCGGCATGAAGGGCACCTCCTGGGTGCAGATCGTCAAGGCCCTGCTGCTCATGGTGGGCGCGTTCGTGATGTGCGTCTGGGTGTTGGCGAAGTTCGACTTCAACGTCGCCGACCTGCTCGGCACGGCGGCGAGCAAGTCCGGTTCGGGTGAGTCGTTCCTACAGCCGGGGCTCAAGTACGGTGCCACGGACGGCTGGTCGAAGATCGACCTGATCTCGCTCGGACTCGCGCTGGTGCTCGGTACGGCCGGCCTGCCGCACATCCTGGTGCGCTTCTACACCGTGCCCAACGCGCGCGTGGCGCGCCGCTCGGTGACCTGGGCGATCGGCATCATCGGGGTGTTCTACCTGATGACGCTGATCCTGGGCTTCGGCGCGGCCGCCCTGATCGGCAGCAAGGAGATCAAGAAGGCCGACCCGAGCGGCAATACGGCCGCGACCCGGCTGGCCGAGGAACTGGGCGGTGGCGCGGGTACCACCGGCGGCGCGCTGATGCTCGCCTTCATCGCCGCAGTGGCGTTCGCGACCATCCTCGCCGTGGTGGCCGGCCTGACGCTGGCCTCGTCCTCGTCGTTCGCGCACGACCTGTACGCGAATGTGTTCCGCAAGGGCCGTACCACCGACGCCGAGGAGGTCAAGGTCGCGCGGATCGCGGCCTTCGTGATCGGTACGGCGGCGATCGTGCTGTCGGTGTTCGCCCGCGAGTTGAACGTGGCGTTCCTGGTCGCGCTCGCGTTCGCCATCGCGGCGTCCGCCAACCTGCCCGCGATCGTGTTCTCGCTGTTCTGGAAGAACTTCAACACGCGCGGCGCGGTGTTCGGCATCTACGGCGGCCTGGTCACCTCGGTCCTGGTGGTGGCGCTGTCGCCGATCTGCTGGGGTGGGGCTTCCGACACCAAGCCGGCGATCAAGCAGCTCACCGCGAAGCAGGCGGCCGACTGCGACGTCTCGAAGGATCGCAAGGACGTGGGCAACGCGACGGCGTTGTTCAGCTGTACGACCCCGGCGCCGATTCCGCTGGAGAACCCGGGGATCATCTCCATCCCGGTCGGCTTCGCGTGTGCCGCGATCGGCGCGATGTCCGCGCGGCGCCGTCGCGATGACGACGACGACCGCAAGTTCGCCGAACTCGAGGTCAGGGCGCTGACCGGAGCCGGCGCGCACTGAGCGGGTACGCGTGTACCGATCCGGATCCGCGGCCCGGCGCCCGGGTCCGGATCGGGGCTACCCGTTGTTGCTGGGGTGGCCGAACCGGCCCTTGTAGAACAGCAGCGGGGCGCACTCCATCCGCGGCGCGTCCAGGGCCTGGACCCGGCCGATCACGATCTCGTGGTCGCCGCCGTCGACCACGCTCTCCAGCGTGCAGTCGATCCACGCGAGCACGTCGTCCAGCTTCGGCGAGCCGGTCGGCGCGGGGCTGTGCGCGACGCCGGCGAACTTGTCCGCGCCGCTGACCGCGAAGCCGCGGCAGAGCTGCTCCTGGTCCTCGGCGAGCACGTTCACGCAGAACCGGCCGCCCGGTCGGATCCGCGGCCACGTGGTGGAGGTCTTCGCCACGAAGAAGGTCACCAGCGGCGGGTCCAGCGAGAGCGATGCGAACGACTGGCAGGCGAAGCCGACCGGGGTGTCGCCGTCGAGCGCGGTGATCACCGTGACGCCGCTGGCGAAGTGGCCGAGGACGTGCCGGAAGGTGGCGGCCTCGACGATGCCCTCACCCTCCGGCAGGGCGATGGCCGCGGGATCCGCCGGCTTCGTGCTCGCTGCGTCGATCTGGCCCATGGTGGACTTCCTCGCAGGTGTCTTGGGGCGTCGGGTCTGTGACGCTACGTCACCCGATTTCCTTGCGTCAATCAAAGGAGAGGGGGTCCTTCGTCACATCTGACGACTCGTCAGTTGCCTTGTGGCGTAAGGCACAACGCTCGAACAACGACCGAACGGCGGGCGCTCGGCGGGCCGCCGCGGGCCCCACAGCGGGGCCCGCCGTCCGACCGTCGGGAGCGCGGCTACCAGCCGTAGTACTCCGGCTTGCGGCGCTCCATCAGCGACGCGACCCCCTCGTTGGCGTCACGCGAGGTCATGTTCAGCTCGACGATCCGCGCCTCCTCGTCGAAGGCCGCCACGCGGTCGCTCTCCAGCGAACGGTTGACCAGCTGCTTGGTGAACGCGTACGCCCGGGTCGGTCCGGTGGCCAGCCGCTCGGCCCATTCCTTGGCCACGGCCTGAAGCTCGTCGGCGGCGACCACCTTGTTCACCACGCCGATCCGGAGCGCCTCGGCGGCGGGCAGGTCGTCGCCGAAGAACATCAGCTCCTTGGCCTTCTGCGGGCCGACCAGGCGCGGCAGCAGGTACGCGCTGCCGCCGTCCGGCACCAGGCCGCGACGGGTGAAGATCTGGATGAAGCGGGCGGTGTCGGCGGCGATCACCAGGTCGCACGCGAGCGCCAGGCTCATTCCGTAGCCGGCGGTGGTGCCGTTGACCGCCGCGATCACCGGCTTCTCGCAGTCCAGGACGGCGTTGGTCAGCCGCTGTACGCCGGTCTTCATCATCCGGGTGGCATAGCCGGTGGGGCGGGCGGGGGGCTTGGGGGCGTCGTCGGGTTCGGCGCCCTCGGCGCCCTCGGCGGCCGCCGCGAGCAGGGACTTGGTGCCTGGGGAGCTGCGCAGGTCCATGCCGGTACAGAAGTGCTTGGGGCCCGCGGCGGTGAGGACCACTGCCCGGACCGTCTCGGTCGCGGATGCCTCGGCGAGGAGGTCGATCAGGAGTTCGCGTTGGGCCCAGGTGAGGGAGTTGCTGGCGGCGGGGCGGTTGAGGGTGAGCCAGAGGACGCCCTCGCTGACGCGGTGCAAGAGGTCCTGGTCGGTGTCGGTGGTCATGTGTGCGTTGGCTCCTTGGTGGTTTTTTGCCTCAAGCGCCGGCCGGGCTGAAGGGTTTTCGTCCGGCGTTGAGCGTTGGTCGGATTGGGTCGGCCCCAAACGCCGGACGGGCTGAACAGCCCGTCCGGCGTTTGAGGCCGACCCTCGGGCGCGGGGGCGCCGCGTCGCAAAGCCCGGCCCGCAGGGTCCTAGCGGGCCACCGCGAGGGCGTCCAAGGCGACCGTGCCGCCGCCCCTGGGCATCACCATCAGCGGGTTGATGTCCAACTCGGCGAGTTCGCCGCCCAGTTCGAGCGCCATGCGCTGTACCCGCATGACCACGTCGACGAGTGCGTCCAGATCGGCGGGGGGCTGGCCGCGCATGCCCTGGAGACACTTGAGGCCGCGTAGTTCACCGAGCATGCGCTTGACCTCGTAGGCGCCGAAGGGCGGCACGCCGATTGCGATGTCGTCGAAGACCTCGACGAAGATGCCGCCCAACCCGACCGAGACGGTCGGGCCGAACAGGTCGTCGTGCGAGATGCCGACGACCATCTCGACACCCCGGTCGACCTGCTGGCAGACCAGGACGCCTTCGAGGCGGCCCGTGCCCGCCTCCTTGGCCGCGTCGGTGATCTCGCGGTACGCGTCCCGCACCTGGCTCGCCGAGCGCAGGCTCAGCTTGACCAGGCCCAGGTCGCTCTTGTGCGGCAACTGCGGGCCGCACGCCTTCATCACCACGGGGTAGCCGATCAGCCCGGCCGCGCGCACCGCGGCGGCGGCCGAGGTGACGAGTTGTTCGCGCGGCACCCGGATCCCGTACGTGCGCAACAACTGCTTCGCCGAGTGCTCGGACAGCGGCTTGCCGGACGACAGCAGCCGCTTGGCCTTCGCGGCGGCCGGCGACGCGGTGCGCGGAACGTCCTCGAACGGCGACGAGTACTGGGTGCGGAAGCGGTGGTAGTCGAAGTAGGCGCGCAACGCCCGCACACAGTTGCCGAAGGTGCGGAAGACCACCACCTTGTTCGACTTGAGCAGGATCTCGCGGTAGGCGTCCTCGTCGGCCACCGGCGAACCCCAGACCACGCAGACCACCTTGTCGGTCGCCTCCGCCGCGTCCACGAGGTCCTGTGCGAGGCGGTCGCTCATCGGCGGGAACGCGCCGGTGATCGGACACACCAGCACGCCGATCGAGGGGTCGGCCAGGATCGTGTCGATGATCTTGCGGCCACGCTCGTCGCCCGCCGGGTGCCCGCCGTTGTCCACGGGGTTGGACACGGTCAGGTACGGCGGGATCCACGCGTGCAGCCGTTCCTGCGTGGAGCGGTCCAGCCGAGGCACCGACAGGCCCTCGGCGGCGGCGAGGTCGGCCATGTGCGCGCCGGTGCCGCCGGAGATCGAGTACACGCAGACCCCCTGCGCGAGCGGGGTCCGGGTGCGCGCGAAGAGTTGGGACGTGTCGATCAACTCGTCGAGGCCGTCGACCCGGGTGACCCCGTACTGCCGGAACACCGCCGAGGCGGTGCGGTCGCCGCCGGTCAGCTTGCCGGTGTGCGACTGGGCCATCCGCGCGCCGGTCTCGGTCCGTCCGACCTTGACCACCACCACCGGTACGCCCTGACGGGCCGCGTGGTCGGCCGCCAGCGCGAAGGTGCGGCCGTCCTTGAACCCCTCGACGTACGCGGCTATCACGCCTACCTCCTCCTGGTCGGAGAAGTGCCGGATGAAGTCCGCGATCTCCAGGTCGGCCTCGTTGCCGACCGGGGCCCAGTGGGACACCCGGATGCCGATGTCCTGCGCCGCGAAGACCGGTCGGCCCTGGTGGCCGCTCTGGGTGATCAGCGCGATCGAGGGACCCTCCAGGTCGGTGCGGAACTCCTCGAACGCGTTGAGGTTGGTGTTCGGCCCCAACAGGCGCAGCGAGCCGCCCGAGGTGAGCTGGGCGAGCCTGGCCTGCGCCTCGGCCCCGGCGGCACCCGCCTCGGCGAAGCCGGACGCGAACACGACCGCGAATCCCACGCCGGCGCCCGCCAGTTGCTCGAGTACCTCGGCTGGGTCGCCGACCAAAACGACGGCCAGATCGACCGGTTCGGGGACGGCCGAGATGTCCGCGTGGCACGGTCGGCCGGCGATGCGCTCGTGCTTGGGGTTCACCGGGAACAATCGTGCGCCCACCCGGTCGGCCCACGCGGTCAGTTGCGCGGTGATCCGGGCACCGGGCCGGCCCTCGGTGTCCGAGGCGCCGATCACCGCCACCGTGCGTGGTCGGAAGAAGCGGTCCAGGTCTGCGGGGCGGAGCGCGAGTGGTCGGCCGGTCACGTCGAGTTCGGCCGACGGATCCGCGTTCACGGTGACGCTGGTTCGAGTGTGCCCCGGGAAGTGGTGTCCTCTGCTGTCGTGAAGCATCATCGCGCCCGTCCCTTTTTGATCTTTCGTCGCCGCCAGATCCGATCGACACTGGAATCGAGCTGACGGTTAGTCAGTTAGCTTGCTGATGGGACGTCAGGGCTGTCCACTGTCTCACCGGCCCGGTCCCGACGCATCTGTCCGATCACCTGGACATTTGCTGACTTGGTCAAACATGTTGCGGATATCTGCTGGTCATCGCGCGGTTACTAAACGTCCCCGAAGGACTTCTCGCGTTCCGTCAGGGATCTGCGGTCCACTTTGTCCATCCCGGTCAGTGGCAGTGCCGGCACGATGCGGATCGCCTCGGGGAGCTTGTGGGCGGACAATCGTGAGGCCGCGAACTCTCGCAACGCGGCCAGTGACGGCTCGGATGCGGCACGTGACACCACGACCGCGACGCCGATCTCGCCCATCACCCGACTGGGCCGCGGCACCACCGCCACGGAGGCCACGTCGGGATGGTCGAGCAGTACCGCCTCCACCTCCTGCGGATACACGTTGTATCCGCCGCGGATGTACATCTCGGTCATCCGCCCGGTGATCCGCAGGCAGTCGGCCTCGTCGATCCGGCCGAGATCGCCGGTCCGCAGCCGACCGTCGCCGTCGAGGGCGGCGGCGCTCGCCCGCGGGTCGCGCCAGTAGCCCGCCATCACGGCGGGCGAGCGCAGGCAGATCTGTCCCTCCTCGCCGGCCGGCAGGACGGTGCCGGTCCGCGGGTCGCGGATCTCCAACTCGGTGCCCGGTCGGGGGCGGCCGACCGTGAACAACGCCTCGGAGTCGGGGGCGTCGAACGCGGTGAGCGTGCCGAGCCCGCCGGATTCGGTGGACGAGTAGCGAATCGAGTAGCCCGCCCCGAACCGGGTCCGGGCCTCGTGCACGAGCGGGGCGGGGGACGGCCCGCCGCCGACGATCAGACCGCGTACGTGGGTGAGGTCGTAGCGGTCGAACTCGGGACGGCCGAGCAGGAGGGAGACCTGCGCGGCCACGCCGCCGAGGTAGGGGATCTTTTCCCTGGCGACCAGGCGCAACGCGTCCTGGGCCCGCCAGCGGCCGAGCAGGTGCAGGGTCGCGCCCATCTTGAGGTAGCCGGCCAACTTGGTCATGAAGCCGACGTGCGGCAGGCCGGTGGCGACCAGTTGCGGGCCGCCCTCGCCCCAGCGGTCGCCGGTGTCCATCGCGGTGATCGCGGCGATCTGGCGGGAGGTGAACAGCGCGCCCTTGGGCGTGCCCGTGGTGCCCGAGGTGAACACGACCGTCTCGGGCAGGTCCGGCTCCCGGTCCCCGGTCACCGGCGGCGCGGGCGGGATCTCGTCGAGCCGAAGGTCGGCCCAGACACCGTGCGCGTCGGCCGCCGGTACGCAGCGGACGAGTTCGGGGCCGGCCGGGACGCCCTCGGCCAGGTCCTCGGTGACCAGCACCAGGTCCGGCGCGGCCCGCTCCAGGATCGCGGCGCGCTCGGCGGGGGTGTAGCGCGGTCCCACCCCGGTGGTGATCGCGCCGAGTCGGGCCAGCGCCGTGTAGGCGACCACGTACTCGAGCCCGGACGGGAGCACGAGCGCGACCAGGTGACCCGGCCGCACGCCGCGCCGGGCCAGTCCGGCGGCGACCTGGTCGGTCACCGCGTCCAGCCCCGCGTAGGTGAACCCGCTTCCGCCGTGCACGAGGGCCCGCCGCTCGGGAAAGCGTCGGGCGGCCTCGTGAAGCACCTGGGCGAGAACGGTCACAACGGGTCCCTTCGGCCTGCGCGCGAAGTAGTCGGCGTGGGGATGGTGTATGCCACACAACACGAGACGCCCGGGGTAACGCGACGTTTCAGAGGTGTGACGAAAGCAATGTTCTAAAGGTATGACGGTGTGTCAGATACTGGTGCTCGCGGGCTGCCGGATCGTCAATGGAGCCGACCGGAACTCGGGCCGGGCAACCGTCCCGACCCGCACGACATGAGTGCCAAGGAGTTGCGGTACGTGGACGTCGAGTTCAGCGATGAGCAGCAGGAGATCCGCAGAGCACTCCGGGACGTGTTCGACAAGCACAGCGACTCGCCCGCGGTGCGGGCCGTGATGGCCACCGAGACGGGCTACGACGCCACGGTGTGGCGGCGCGTGTGCGAACAGACCGGGTTGGCCGGTCTCGCGATTCCGGAGGAGTACGGCGGGGTCGGCTTCGGCTTCACCGAGTTGGTGGTGGCCCTGGAGGAGATGGGCCGCTCGCTTTTCCCCTCACCGTTCCTGGCGTCGTCGGTGCTGACGGCGTACGCACTCACGCACGCGGGCGACGAGGCCGCGCGGGCGGAGTACCTGCCGGGGATCGCGGCGGGCGTCACGCTCGGCGCGCTGGCGCTGGCCGAGCCGGGGCGGCGGGATGTACGCGCGGTGGAGACGGTCGCGCGGGCGGACGGTGACGGGTGGCGCCTGGACGGCGTCAAGACGCACGTGATCGACGGGCTGATCGCGGATCTGATCGTGGTGGTGGCACGGGTCGAGGGCGGGGGCGCTCCGAACCAGGGCGGCGACCTCGCGCTGTTCACCGTGGACAGGGACGCCGCGGGGCTGACCCGGGCGGCGCTGCCGACCCTGGACCAGACCCGCAAGCAGGCCCGGCTGACCTTCGTGGACACCCCCGCCCGGCTGCTGGGCACTCCCGGGGCCGACGCGGCGCTGGAGCGGGTGCTGGCGCTCGCCGAGATCGCGGTGGCGGCCGAGGCGGTCGGTGGCGCCGCGCGCTGCCTGGAGGCGACCGTCGAGTACACCAAGGGGCGCGTGCAGTTCGGCCGGCCGATCGGCTCGTTCCAGGCGATCAAGCACCGCTGCGCGGACCTGTACGTCGAGGTGGAGACGGCCCGTTCGGCGCTGTACTACGCGGCGTGGGCGGCCTGCGAGGCGGAGGCGGCGGGGCTCGCGTCGCCCGGCGAACTGTCGGTGATGGCACCGCTGGCGATGACGACGGCGACCGCCGCGTACCGGCATGTCGCCGAGGAGATGATCCAACTGCACGGCGGCGTCGGCTTCACCTGGGAGTACGACTGCCACCTGTACCTGAAGCGGGCCATCACGTCCGCGCACCTGTTCGGTGACCGGGGCGCGCAGCGGGAGCGGATCGCGGAACTCGCGGGAATCTAGGCGCGGGCCGGCCTGCGGCCTGGTGTCCGCAAACGCCGGACGGGCTTGACATGTGTACCCGAACGCCGGACGGGCTGATAATCAGCCCGTCCGGCGTTTGAGGGCAACACGGCCGAAGGCCGGGGCGTTCGTCGGGCTCCCGCTCGCCGACAGGCTTAACGCGTCGGGGGCTTCTTCCCCGTGACGCCCATGTAGACCAGCGTGGACAGCGCCGGACGGACGTCCTTCATCTTGATGTTCCAGGATTCGAAGCCCTTCTGGTGCCCGGCCACCGCCGCGAGCATCGCGACGAGGGTGCCCGCCATGGCGTTCGGGTGCACGTCGTCGCCGACCTTGCCCTTGGCCTGCATGTTCTCGATGGCCTCGGTCAGCGAACCGGTGACCGCCGTCAGGATCTTCTGGCGCACCTTGTAGAAGCGCTTGTCGCCCTCGGCCGAGGCCAGGTCGACGACGCGAAGGATCGGCTCGTAGTCCCGCCAGAAGTCGAGGAATCCGTCGGCCAGGGCCTCGGCGGCGGCGAAGCCGCCCTTGCCGGCCCAGTTCTGGTCCTCGGCGAGAGTCTTCAGACGCTGGCCGTCCTTGGCCATGTCGTTCGCGATCTCGAGGATCGCACTCTCGACGTCCTGAAAGTACTGGTAGAAGGTGGCGGGAGAGGTGCCTGCCATACGGGCGACGTCGATGACCTTGACGTCCCGGTACGGAGACGTGTCGAGCATCTCGCGGAGGCAGTCGAGCAGCTTTTGCCGCGTCGCCTGTCCGCGTCGCCCGGCGACGCGGCCGTCGACGGTGCGAACTTGTCCTGTCATGCCGTCAGTTTACGGGCGCATGATCGGTTTCGCTGTCCGCCGCACGGAGGAAAGCGGGCATTTCCCCGCCGCCGTGCATGAGCAGTTCGGCTCCGCTGACGTACCGTGACATCGGCGACGCGAGGAACAGACAAACGTCCGCGACGTCCGACGGATCCGCCATCCGACCGAGCGGAATCGTGTCCGCGACGCGCTGCACGCCCGCCTCGTCCCCGTAGTGCAGGTGGGCCTGTTCGGTCCGGACCAGGCCCACGATCACCGAGTTGATTCGGATCTTGGGAGCCCACTCGACGGCGAGCGAGCGGGTGAGCGAATTCATCCCGGCCTTCGCCGCGCCGTAGGCCGCGGTGCCCGGTGAAGGACGCACGCCGCTCACGCTGGAGATGTTCACGATCACCCCGCCGGTTTCTTGACGGTGCATCAAGCGGTGGGCTGCTTGGGCGAAATAGAGCGGACCGAGCAGATTCAGCTCGATGATCGCCTTGGAGAACCGGGGCGACGCGGTGGCCGCGTCGGTCTGCGGCGCGCCACCCGCGTTGTTCACCAGCACATCCAGTCGACCGAAGCGCTCCTCGACGAACTGCACTGCGGCGAAGGCCGTGTCGGGGTCGCGCACGTCGGCGGGGGTGTACGCGGCGGTGCGTCCGCCGGAGCCGGGCAGGGTCTCCGGTTCGCGTCGCGAGCAGACCACGACGTCGGCGCCGGCGGCCAGGAAGCGCTCGCTGATGCCCCGTCCGATCCCCTTGCCGCCACCGGTGACGAGAACGACGCGTCCGCTCATGTCGAGCGGGTTGGGGGAGGACGTCATGGCCTGCTCCTGACGGGCTGCGGTGTCGTGGGCGCCACGCTCGGTCCGTCTGGCGTGGGTCGCTCGGGGTCAACTATGGTGGCAGAAATCTGACGATCAGTCAGATCGGGTGGTGATGTGCCTCTCACGACCGGACGGCCGCGTCGGCCGCACCCGCCGGTACACGGGTACGTGATCAGCCGATCCGACACACGCGGCCGAATGGATCTGGTTGCCATGGCTATCCGTTACGAGGTGCGTGAGGGCATCGCCGAGGTGGTGCTGGACGCACCCCCCGTCAACGCGCTCACCGTCGCCGGCTGGTTCGAGCTCGCGGACCGACTCCGCGACGCGAGCCGCGACCCGCAGGTCCGGGCCGTGGTGCTCCGGGCCGAAGGGCGCGGCTTCAACGCCGGCGTCGACATCAAGGAAATGTCGAACACCGAGGGCTTCGACGCGCTGGTCGCGGCCAACAAGGGCTGCTTCGACGCGTTCGCGGCCGTGTACGACTGCGAGGTGCCCGTGATCGCGGCGGTGCACGGCTTCTGCGTGGGCGGCGGGATCGGGCTGGTCGGCAACGCGGACATCATCGTCGCGTCGCACGACGCGTTCTTCGGCCTGCCCGAGGTGGACCGGGGCGCGCTCGGCGCGGCCACCCACCTGGCCCGTCTGGTCCCGCAGCACCGGATGCGACAGATGGTGTACACGTCCGAGAACGCCCCCGCGGCGGAACTGCACGCGTACGGCTCGATCTACAAGCTGGTCGACCGGGACAAGCTGGTCGAGACCGCGTTCGAGGTGGCTCGGGCCATCGCCGCGAAGAGCCCGACCGTCATCCGCGCCGCGAAGGCGTCGCTGAACGGCATCGACCCGGTCGACGTCAAGCGCTCGTACCGCTACGAGCAGGGCTTCACGTTCGAACTGAACCTGACCGGTGTGTCGGACGAACTGCGCGACGCCTTCACCGAGGGTCGCGAAGCCGATACCTCCAAGTGACCGCCACGAGCCCTTGCCGGGGGTCCGGGGGTCGTCCCCCGGGCGAGCACAGTACCGAGGGTCGCGAAGCCGATACCCCCAAGTGACCGCCACGAGCCCTTGCCGGGGGTCCGGGGGTCGTCCCCCGGGTGAGCACGGTACCGAGGGTCGCGAAGCGGACACCTCGAAGTAGATACGGGAGCAACCATCCATGGCTGACAAGCGCATGACGCCCGATCAGGTCGTCGCACAGCTCTCCGACGGGATGACCGTCGGCATCGGCGGCTGGGGCTCGCGGCGCAAGCCGATGGCCCTGGTCCGGGCCATCCTGCGGTCCGACCTCAAGGACCTGACCGTCGTCTCCTACGGCGGTCCCGACGTGGGCCTGCTGGCCCGCGCGGGCAAGGCGAGCAAGCTCGTCTACGCGTTCGTGTCGCTCGACTCGATCCCGCTGGAGCCCAACTTCCGCCACGTCCGGGAGAACGGCCTGGTCGAAGCGGTCGAATACGACGAGGGCATGTTCCTCACCGGCCTGCGCGCCGCTGCCCAGCGGCTGCCGTTCCTGCCCACCCGGGCGGGCCTGGGCTCGGACATCCTGAAGGTCTCGCCGCACCTGAGGACGATCGAATCGCCGTACGGCGACGAGACGTTGGTCGCGATGCCCGCGCTGAACCTGGACGTCGCGCTGATCCACGCGAACGTCGCCGACGAGCGCGGCAACGCCGCGCTGACCGGCCCCGACCAGTTCATGGACGACCTGTTCTGCCTCGCGGCCGACAAGGCGTACGTCTCGGCCGAGCGCGTGGTGCCCAGCGAGGAGCTGCTCAAGGCGGCCGGCTGTGTGCACACGCTGACCGTGCACCGCTACATGACGCACGGTGTGGTCGAGGCGCCGAACGGCGCGCACTTCACCGAGTGTCCGCCGGAGTACGGCCGGGACGAGGCGTTCCAGAAGGCCTACGTCACCGCTGCCGCCGACCCGGAGGCGTGGGCCGCGTTCGAGCGGCGATTCCTCGAGGTGGAGAACGAAGCGGCATATCAGGCCGCCGTCGCGGAGTTCAAGAAGGAGACGGCCAAGTGAGCACCGAGACCCTGACCGAGGCCACCCGGGCCGACGTGTGCGTCGCGGCCGTCGCGGACTGCTTCCGCGGCGACGGCGAGATCATCGGCAGCCCGATGGGCGCCGTGCCCACGATCGGCGCCCGGTTGGCCCGCGCGACGTTCGAGCCGGACCTGATGCTCTCCAACGGCGAGTCGTACTTCTTCGAGGGCGACGCCCGACTGGGCGCCACGCCGGACGAGTTCGCCGTCGTCGGCTGGATTCCCTACCGCCAGGTGCTGGACGTGCTCGCCTCGGGTCGGCGGCACGTGATGATGGGCCCGGTGCAGATCGACCGGCACGGAAACGCCAACATCTCCGCGATCGGCGACTGGGCCAAGCCCAAGCGCCAGGTGCTCGGGTCGCGCGGCGGGCCGGGCAACACGATCAACCACACCACCAGCTACTGGATCCCCAAGCACTCGGCGCGCGTGCTCACGCCGAAGGTGGACATGGTCTCCTGCGTCGGCTACGACCGGGCCGCCGAGGTGGGCTCCGCCGGGCGCTTCCACGAGGTCCGACGGGTCGTCACGAACCTGTGCGTGCTCGACTTCGAGACCGACGCGAAGGTCATGCGGCTGCGCTCGGTGCACCCCGGCGTCAGCGTCGATGAGGTCGTCGAGGCGACCGGCTTCGAGTTGGTGATCCCGAGCGAGGTGCCCACCTCGCGGGTGCCCACGAACGAGGAACTGCGGATCGTGCGAGACGTGCTCGACCCGCGCGGGATGCGGACGCGCGAGGTGCCGGCGTGAGCGCCGCGGCCGGCCCGCACCCGGCGTTGCGCAACGCGTTCACCGAGAAGTTCGGCGTCGACTTCCCCATCGTGCAGACCGGCATGGGGTACGTGTCCTACCCGCAACTGGTCGCGGCCACCGCCGAGGCGGGCGGGTTGGGCATCCTGGCGTCGGCCACGATGACCTACGAGGAACTGGTCGCGGCGATCGCGGCGGTCAAGAAGAGCACCGCGAAGTCGTTCGCGGTCAACCTGCGCGCGGACGCGCCGGACGCGGCCGAGCGGATCGACCTGATGGGCCGTGAGGGCGTCAAGGTCGCCTCGTTCGCACAGGCCCCGAAGAAGGACCTGATCAAGCGGGCGCACGATCTGGGCATGCTGGTGGTGCCCTCGATCGGCGCCAAGCGGCACGCGCAGAAGGTCGCCGAATGGGGCGTCGACGGCGTGATCGTGCAGGGCGGCGAGGGCGGCGGGCACACCGGCTCGATCCCGACCACGCTGCTGTTGCCGCAGGTCACCGACGTCCTGCGGGGCAGCGACGTCACCGTGATCGCGGCGGGCGGCTTCTTCGACGGGCGCGGCCTGGTCGCCGCCCTGGCGTACGGCGCGGACGCGATCGCGATGGGCACCCGCTTCCTGCTCACCTCGGACAGCCCGGTGGGGCACGCGGTCAAGGACGTCTACCTGGCCACCGACGTCAACGGCACGATCGTGTCCAAGGAGGTCGACGGCGTCCCGCACCGGGTGCTGGCGACCGACTTCGTCAAGCGGCTCGAACAGCGCTCGGTGCTCGCCCGCTATCCGCGCTCGATCGCCAACGCGGTGCGCTTCCAAAAGCTCAGCGGGACCAGGCTCACCGACATGGTTCGCGAGGGCCTGGCGATGAAGAAGTCGCAAGGGCTGAGCTGGCCGCAGGTGTTGATGGCGGCGAACACGCCGATGTTGCTCAAGGCCGCGATGGTGGACGGCCGTCCGGACCTGGGCGTGATGGCCTCGGGCCAGGTGGTCGGCGTGATCGAGGACCTGCCCTCGTGCGCCGAACTGATCACCCGGATCGTCGAGCAGGCGAGCGGGATCCTGCACGACCTGGAGTCCACCCGGGTCTGACCGCCCTCCCGCGAACGCCGGCATCGCCCCACCCGGGCGGTGCCGGCGTCGTATTCGCACGGTGTCCGCGCCCACCCGGGGGTGGGTCTGGACCCACCCCGGATCGGGGCCCCGGCGCAGTGTTCCGCGAGCGTCCCGCCGACAGACTCGAACTGTCAGCGGGACACGCAGTGGAACACGAGGGGACCTGACAATGGCCAAGCAGCCGGCGACCGTTCGCGTCGCACGATGGAGCGCCACCCACCCGTGGCGGGCGATCACCATGTGGATCGCATTCGTCGCCATCTGCCTGGTCGTCGGGGGCATGGCGGGTACCGAGAAGACCACCGACGCGGACATGGGCAACGGCCAGTCCGGCCGGGCCGACGAGATCTCCCGGCAGTACGGCCTCGACGCCGCCGCGAGCGAGAATGTGCTGATCACCGCGAAGAACGGCACGCTGGACCGGGCCGCGGCCGACAAGGTCGCCGCCGAGGTCACCGCGAAGCTGCGGGCGCTGCCCGAGGTCGCCGACGTCGCCGCGCCGATCCCGGCCGAGAACGGGCGCGCGCTGCTGGTCCCGCTCACCATGAAGGGGTCGGCGGACAAGGCCCAGGACCACATCGACCCGTTGCTCAAGGCGACCGCGAGCGTCCAGAAGGCGCACCCGGACCTGCGGGTCGAGGAGATCGGCGACGCGTCGATCGGCAAGGGCATCCAGGACCAGATCGGCAAGGACCTCGGCCAGGCCGAACTGTTCAGCCTGCCGGTGACGCTGGTCATCCTGATGGTCGCGTTCGGCGCGATGATCGCCGCCGCGGTGCCGGTGCTGCTGGCCATCTCCGCGGTCGGCGCCTCGATCGGCCTGTACGGCCTCGCCTCCTCGGTCTTCCCCGACTCGGGCACCGTCTCCAGCGTGATCATGATGATGGGCATGGCGGTCGGCGTCGACTACTCGCTCTTCTACGTCAAGCGTGAGCGGGAGGAGCGGGCCAAGGGCCGCGGCCGGATCGACGCGATCGAGATCGCCGCCGCCACCTCCGGGCACGCCGTGGTGGTCTCCGCGATCGCGGTGGCCGTCTCGATGGCCGGCATGTACATCGCCGACGACGCGGTCTTCTCCAGCCTGGCCACCGGCGGGATCATCGTGGTCGCGGTCGCCATGATCGGTTCGCTCACCGTGCTGCCCGCGCTGCTGGCCAAGCTGGGCAACCGGATCGACCGGCCGCGGATCCCGATCCTGTGGCGGCTGACCGCCCGTGAGGACCGCGAGCCGCGCGTGTGGAAGGCGCTGCTGCGCCCCGCGCTGAACCACCCCGCCATCACCCTCGCGGTGTCGGTGATCGCCCTGGGCGCGCTGGCCCTGCCGGCCTTCGGGATGAAGCTGCAGAACACCTCCAGCGACGACTTCCCGCGCTCGATGGCCACGATGCAGACCTACGACCGAATGACCGAGGCGTACCCGAGCAAGCACAGCCCGTACAACCTGGTCGCGCTGGCTCCGGTCGGCAAGGAGAAGGAGACCCGCGCCGCGCTGGACCGGGCGGTCGCGCAGACCCGGAACAACCCGCTGTTCACCCAGGACCCGGTCGAGGTGCTGGTCTCGAAGGACGGGCGCGCGTTCAAGGTGGACGTGACCGTGCCGCACATCTCCAGCTCGACGCAGGCCAAGGCGGCGCTGAAGCAACTGCGCGAGAGCGTGCTGCCGAACACCGTCGGCAAGGTTTCCGGCGCGGAGTTCGCGGTCTCCGGCGAGACGGCCGCGAACAAGGACTTCGCCGACCACGTGCAGGACAAGCTGCCGTTGGTGATCGCGTTCGTGCTGCTGCTGACCTTCGTGATGATGTCGGTGACGTTCCGCTCGGTGGTCGTGGCGCTCACCGCGATCGGGATCAACCTGCTCTCCGCGCTGGCCTCGTTCGGCTTCCTGGTCGTGGTCTTCCAGCACACCTGGGCCGAGGGGATCCTGGACTTCAACTCCAGCGGCGCGATCATCTCCTGGCTGCCGTTGTTCCTGTTCGTGGTGCTGTTCGGCCTGTCGATGGACTACCACGTCTTCGTGGTCAGCCGGATCCGTGAGGCGGCCATGCAGGGCATGTCCACCAAGGCCGCGGTCGAGAGGGGCATCACCAGCTCGGCCGGCGTGATCACCAGCGCGGCGATCGTGATGGTCTCGGTGTTCGTGGTCTTCGGCACGCTGAGCATGCTGGACATGAAGCAGATGGGCATCGGCCTGGCCGCCGCGGTCCTGATCGACGCGATCGTGGTCCGCATCGTGATCCTGCCCTCGCTGATGACCCTGCTGGGCCGGGCCAACTGGTGGCCCAGCCGCATCCCCCGGGTCCATGCCCCGCAGCACGCGGCGCCGCAGCACCCGGCCGAGTACGAGCCGCACGTGTACCAGCGGCAGATCTGATCCGGCGCGACCCCACGAACGCCGAAGGGCGCGAGCACCGAACCCGGTGCTCGCGCCCTTCGGCGTTTCGCGTGTCGCGCGAGCCCACGCTTCGCGTGTCGCGCGAGCCGACGCCGGGTCAGCCCAGGCGTTCGATGATCATGGCGTTGGCCTGGCCGCCGCCCTCGCACATGGTCTGCAGGCCGTAGCGGCCGCCGGTGCGCTCCAGGTGGTGCAGGAGCGTGGTCATCAGGCGGGCGCCGGTGGCGCCGAGCGGGTGGCCCAGGGCGATGGCGCCGCCGTTGGGGTTGACCTTCTCGTGCGGGGCCTTGATGTCCTTCATCCAGGACAGCACGACCGGGGCGAACGCCTCGTTGATCTCGACCGCGTCGATGTCGTCGATGCCCAGGCCGGACTTGGCGAACGCGTACTCGGTGGCCGGGATGGGCGCGGAGAGCATCTCGATCGGGGACGCGCCGCGCACGCTCATGTGGTGGACCCGGGCGCGCGGGGTGAGACCGTACCGCTTCAGCGCGCCCTCGGAGACGATCAGCAGTGCCGCCGCACCGTCGGAGATCTGCGACGCGACGGCGGCGGTCATCCGGCCGCCCTCCATCAGCACCTTCAGCTCCGCCATCTTCTCCAAGGTGGTGCCCCGGCGCGGCGGCTCGTCGACCGAGACCAGCGTGCCGTCCACGTCGATCGGCGCGATCTCGCGCTCGAAGAAGCCGCTGTCGATCGCGTGCAGGGCGCGCTCGTGCGACGCGAGCGCGAAGCGCTCCATTTCCTCGCGAGAGATGTCCCACCGCTTCGCGATCAGCTCGGCGCCGTAAAACTGGTCCACCGGCTCGTCGCCGTAGCGCGCCACCCAGCCCTTGGAACCGGAGAACGGGTCCGAGAAGCCGAGCGGCACGGCCGAGGTCATCGCCGAGCCGATCGGGATCTGGTTCATGTTCTGCACGCCACCGGCGATCACCACGTCCTGCGTCCCGGACATCACACCCTGGGCCGCGAAGTGGATCGCCTGCTGCGAGGAGCCGCACTGCCGGTCGATGGTGACCCCGGGCACCGCCTCGCTGTAGCCCGCCGCGAGCCACGCGGTGCGCGCGATGTCGCCCGCCTGCGGGCCGATCGTGTCGACACAGCCGAACACCACGTCCTCGACCACGTCCGGGTCGATCCCGCTGCGCTCGACCAGCGCCTTGATCGCGTGCGCGCCCAGGTCGGCCGGGTGCACCCCGGCCAGGCTGCCCTTCTTGCGGCCGACCGGCGTACGGACCGCGTCGACGATGTATGCCTCGGCCACTGGGGCCCCCTTGATCCTCGTGTGTTCGGCCGGCGATTCGCGCTCGCACTCCGGTGGGCCGAAAAGCCCGCCCGCGTGTCCGATCGCACGCCGCTTACGGTGTCGCCACACCGCGTGCAACAGCTAACCTGACGACCCGTCAGTTATGCTACCCGTGTCCGACCGGGTTTCGACCTGTGTGTCCTCGGTCTCACACCCGTCGAGGGAGTCGCCCAGTGGATCTCGAATTCACCGAGCAGGAGCAGGAGTTCCGCCGGGAGGTGCGCGCATGGCTGGCCGCCAACGTGCCCGCCGAGCCACTGCCGTCGATGGACACGCGGGAGGGCTTCACGGCCCACCAGGCGTGGGAGCGCAAGCTCTTCGACGCGCGCTGGGCGGTGGTGTCCTGGCCGAAGGAGTACGGCGGGCGCGAGGCCGGCCTGACCGAATGGCTGATCTTCGAGGAGGAGTACTACCGCGCGGGCGCCCCCGGCCGGGTCAGCCAGAACGGCATCTTCCTGTTCGCGCCGACCGTCTTCGAGTTCGGCAGCAAGGAGCAGCAGGACCGCTACCTGCCGAAGATGGCCTCCGGTGAGGAGATCTGGGTCCAGGGCTGGTCCGAGCCGGAGGCCGGCTCCGACCTGGCCAACGTGCGCTCGCGCGCCGACCGGGACGACGAGCGCGGCGGGTGGCTGCTGAACGGGCAGAAGATCTGGAGCTCGCGGGGCACCTACGGACACCGCCTGTTCGGCCTGTTCCGCACCGATCCCGACGCGCAGCGCCACCGCGGCCTGACCTACTTCATGGTCGACCTCGCCGCCGAGGGCGTGACCGTGCGGCCGATCCCGCAACTGGACGGGGAGCCCGGCTTCGCCGAGGTCTTCCTGGACAACGTCTTCGTGCCCGACGCAGACGTGCTCGGCGGGGTGAACGAGGGCTGGAAGATCATGATCGCCACCACCGGCAGCGAGCGCGGGCTCAACCTGCGCAGCCCGGGCCGCTTCGTGGCACCGGCGAACCGGCTGCTGGACCTGTACCGGCGGGACCCGCGCCCGGCCGAGCGGGACGCGGTGGTGCGCGCGTGGATGGACGCCGAGGCGTACCGGCTGTTCACCTTCGGCACCGTCACCAAGCTTCAGGCGGGCGGCGCGATCGGCGCGGACTCCTCGATCAACAAGGTCTTCTGGTCCGAGATGGACGTCGAGCTGCACGCGACCGCGCTGCGCCTGCTCGGCGAGGCGGGCGAACTGGACGACGGCGACGGCGGCTGGTTGGACGGCTTCCTGTTCGCGCTCGGCGGGCCGATCTACGCCGGCACCAACGAGATCCAGCGGAACACGATCGCCGAACGCATCCTCGGCCTGCCCCGAGCGAAGTAGAAGGATTCCGACGATGCGCCTCGCATACACCGAAGACCAGGAACTGTTCCGCGACACGGTCCGCGAATTCCTCGCCGACCGGTGCACCACCGCACACGTACGCGCCGCGTGGGACGCCGACAGCGCGATCTCCGAGCGCTGGGCCGAACTCGCCAAGGTCGGCGTGACCGGCATCGTGGTCCCCGAGGAGTACGACGGCCTGGGCATGGGCGACGAGGAACTCGCCGCCGTGCTGGTCGAGACCGGCTACGCGGCGCTACCCGAACCGCTGCTCGAATCGGCGGTCGCGGTCGGCCTGCTCGCCGAGTTCGCCCCCGACGCCGGATGGTTGGCGAAGATCGCCGCCGGGCAGGCCACCGCGTCGGTGCTGCTGCCGGGGCAGCGGCTCGCGGTCGAGGCGGCGGCGGCCGACCTGCTGGTGATCGGGCTGGACAACGGCGAGCTGCACGTGGTCGAGCCGAGCGATTGCGAGCTCACCGCACAACGCTCGGTCGACCGCAGCCGCAAGCTCCACACCGTCGGTTTCCGGCCGACCGACCAGACTCTGGTGGCCTCCGATGCCCACCGGGCGCTGGCCCGTGCGGCGAACCGCGGTGCGCTCGGCGCGGCGGCACAACTGCTCGGCCTGACCCGACGGATGCTGGACATGACGGTGGACTACGCCAAGCAGCGGGTCCAGCGCGGCGTGCTGATCGGCACCCACCAGTCGGTCCAGCACCACCTGGCCAACGTGCTGATCAGGCTGGAGTTCGCCCGCCCGGTGGTGCTGCGCGCGGCCTACTCGCTCGCTCGCGACCTGCCCTCGGCGGACCGCGACGTGTCGATGGCGAAGATCTACGCGAGCGAGGCGGCCGACCTCGCGGCCCGCAACTGCCTCCAGGTGCACGGCGCGATCGGCTACACCGAGGAGCACGACCTCCAGCTCTTCATGAAGCGCGCGTGGGCCCTGTGCAGCGCGTGGGGCGACACGGGCGCACACCGCGACCGGGTCGCGACGGACCTGCTGGGGGCGTCACCGGCCCCGACCACGCCCACCTTCTGAGCCGCACGACCTTCCGACCCGCGGCCTTCCGGCCCCGGCCTTTCGAGCACCCCGGCCCTTCGAGCCCCACAGCCCGACGACGCAACAGGGCGGCCGTCGTCCGGCCGAGCCCCCGATCCGCGCGAGCGGGTCGGGGGGCCTCGGCACGCCCTTAGCGGATCCGGTACTCCTTGCTCCGGGTCTGGAACAGGCCGGCCTGCTCGGACCAGTCCAGGTTGCCCAGTTCGATCATGTGCGGGGCCATGGTGAGCGCTTGTGCGCGGGTCAGGTCGCGGGCGGCCCAGATCGAGCGGACCGAGCCCTGTACGCCGTGCGGCGGGTAGGAGGCGATCGTCTCGGCGGCCCAGCGCGCGGTGTCCAGGAGCTCGGCGGCGGGCACCACCTGCGACACCAGCCCGGTCTCATAGGCGCGTTTGGCGCTCATCCGCTCCGCGTTGCCCAGCAGGGTGAGTCGCATGACCTCGCCCAGCGGCATGCGCTGGGCCAGGTGCATGGACTCGAATCCGGAGACCATGCCGTACGTGGTGTGCGGGTCGAAGAAGGTCGCCTCCTCCGCCGCGATCACGAACTCGCACTCGCCGAGCAGGTAGAACGCGCCGCCGCAGGCCATCCCGTTGACCGCGATGATGACCGGCTTCCACAGGTCGGAGAACTTCGGCCCGATCCTGAGCATCGGGTCGTCCATCATGTACGGCGACGACGGCTGTGGGATGTCCACGCCCCGGTCGATGCCGGTACAGAACGCCTTGTCGCCCGCGCCGGTGAGCACCACGCAGCGCACGTCGTCGTCGTGGCGCAGCTCACGCCACACGGTGTGCAGCTCGTCGATCATCGTGACGTCGAACGCGTTGTGCCGGTCCGGGCGGTTCAACGTCACCCACGCGACGCCGTTCTCCTGCTCGTAGCCCAGCGTCTCGAACTTGCGCATGCCTCAGCCCTCAATCATCGGTGACCACCACGTCGCGGTGGTCTGCGTCTCGATCGCCGTGATGCCGCTTCCCTCGCCGCCATGATCTGACGTACCGTCAGGTTCAATCAACCTCTGGCCTCACCGGGAGCGATCATGCAAGGGGACCTTGAGTGGGGGAGCATCCCTGCCCTCGTGGACAGCGCGGCGGACCGCTTCGGTGACCGTGAGGCCGTGGTGGACGGCAATGTACGGGTCGACTACGTCGAACTGCGGGACCGCGTCCGGCGTGCCGCGGCGGCGGTCGTCGCGGCGGGCGTGGACAAGGGCGACCGGGTCGGCATCTGGGCGCCGAACTCGCTGGACTGGATCGTGTCCGCGCTCGGCGCGTTGACCGCGGGCGCGGTCGTGGTGCCGATGAACACCCGGTACAAGGGTGCCGAGGCCAAGTTCGTGCTGGCCAAGACGCACGCCAAGCTGCTGTTCGTCTCGGGCACCTTCCTCGGCTCGTCCTACGTCGGGATGCTCCGTCAGGCGGCCGGCGGCGCGGCCGAGGGCCGGGCCTTCGCGGACCTGCCCGAGCTGAGCCGGGTGGTCGTGCTCGCGGACACCGCGCCGGACGACTGCGTCGCGTGGGCGGACTTCCTGGCCGGCGGCGAGCGGATCACCGCCGCCGAGGTGGACGCCCGCAAGGCGAGCGTCGGCGCGGACGACATCGGCGACATCATCTTCACCTCCGGCACCACCGGGCAGCCCAAGGGTGTGATGACCACCCAGGCGCAGACGCTGCGCGTGTTCGACACGTGGGCGTCGGTGGTCGGTGTCACCGAGGGCGACCGGTATCTCATCGTCAGCCCGTTCTTCCACACCTTCGGGTACAAGGCCGGGATCATCGCGAGCCTGATCAAGGGCGCCACGATGCTTCCGCAGGCGGTCTTCGACCTGGACGCCACGATGGCGGTGATCCAGCAGGAGAAGGTCACCGTGCTGCCGGGCGCGCCGACGATCTACACGTCGCTCCTGGACGCGGTGGCGCGCGAGGGGACGGGCAAGTACGACCTGTCCTCGCTGCGTCTGGCGGTCACCGGCGCGGCGGCGGTGCCGCTGTCCCTGGTCACCCGGATGGCCGAGGAACTGGGCTTCGACTCGGTGCTCACCGCGTACGGGCTGACCGAGTCGTGCGGTACGGCCACCATGTGCCGGCAGGGCGACTCGGCCGAGGTCATCTCGTCCACGTCCGGGCGGGCCATCCCCGGGGTCGAGGTGGTCACCGTGGACGCGGACGGGAAGCCGACCGCCGTCGGCGAGTCCGGCGAGGTGTGGGTGCGCGGTTACAACGTGATGAAGGGCTACTTCGAGGACCCGGAGGAGACCGCCAAGGCGATCGACGCGGACGGCTGGCTGCACACGGGCGACGTGGGCGTGCTGGACGAGCACGGCAACCTGCGGATCACCGACCGGATCAAGGACATGTTCATCGTCGGCGGCTTCAACGCCTACCCGGCGGAGATCGAGTCGGTGCTCGCGGGGCATCCGGCGATCTCGGAGGCCGCGGTGGTGGGCGTTCCGGACGCGCGGATGGGTGAGGTGGGTAAGGCGTACCTGCTGCTGCGGCCGGGGGCGGAGGTCACGGCCGAGGAGGTCATCGCGTTCTGCCGGCAGGAGATGGCGAACTACAAGGTGCCTCGGGCGGTCGAGTTCGTCACCGAGTTGCCGCGGAATCCGGGCGGGAAGGTGTTGAAGTTCGAGCTTCGGGCGCGGGCTGCGGAGGAGGCGGTTCGCCGCTGACGCGGGGGTGGGGGTTTGGCCTCATGTGCCGGCCGGCTGCTTGGCCTCATGCGCCGGCCGGGCTGGGGTGACCTGGCCTTCGGCCTAGGTGGCCTCAAGCGCCGGCCGGGCTGGGGTGACCTGGCCTCCGGCCTAGGTGGCCTCAAACGCCGGCCGGGCTGTTTGGCCTCATGCGCCGGCCGGGCTACTTGGCCTCAAACGCCGGCCGGGCTGATTGGGTCGGCTGAGTTGATCGGGTCGAGTTGCGCCGGCCGACTTGGTTGGGCTGAGTTGGTCGGGTCGAGTTGCGCCGGCCGACTTGGTTGGGTCGAGTTGTGCCGGCTTGCCTGGTCTGGCCGACTTGGGCGGGTCGAGTTGATCGGGTCGGGGCGGCTGTGCTGTGTTGGGTGGGTTGCTTGGGGTTGGGGGCGGTCGGGGTTTTTGGGTGGGTTTATTTGCCTTCGAATTCGGCTGGTTTGCGGGCTGCCTTGGCTGCGTAGCCGGTTACCGAGTCTTCGGAGACCAGGGTCAGGGCCGCGGACATGGCCGTGAGGCCCAGGGCCGCGTCGAGGTTGGCGTCGGCGAAGGTGTCGATGCTGCGTTTGATGCCCTGGACGGCCAATGGGGCGTTGGCGGCTATCTCTTCGGCCAGGGTGCGGGCGGTGTGGTCCAGGTCCGCCACCGGGACCACCTCCTGGACCAGGTTCAGGCGTTCGGCCAGGGCGGCGTCGATGCGGCGGCCGGTCAGGGACAGGAGTTTGGCCCAGCCGGCGCCCGCCTCGCGGGCGATGCGGATGTCGCCGCCCGCGTCCACCGCGACACCGATCTGCGCCTCGGGCAGCGCGAACCGGGCGTCGTCGGCCGCGATCCGGATGTCCGCCATCAGCGCGAGTTCGAAGCCGAAGCCCAGGCAGTAGCCCTGGACGGCGGCGATCACCGGCTGCGGCAGCCGGGCGAAGGTGCGGAAGCGCTCGTGCACCCAGCGCAGGCCCTCGTAGTAGTTGCGGGTGCGTTCCGCGCCGGAGCGGCCGGTGATCGCACCGCCGGGCGCGGTCACGTCGATGCCCGCGCAGAACGCGCGCCCCTCGGCTCGGAGCAACACCACGCGGACCCGTTCGTCGAAGCGGATCCGGTCGGCCATGATGCCCAACTGTCGGGTCGCCTCCCAGCTCCACGCGTTGAGCTTGTCCGGTCGACACAACGTGAGCACCGCGATGCCGGTGTCCTCCTCGACGTCGAGCCGCATCCGCACCTCGGCCTCGTCGATGCTCGGGTCGGTGGTGTTGATCACGGTCCGGTTCCTCCAGGAGCGGTACTTCGGCCTTGTCTGACGACCCGTTAGATCGGAGTATGTGACACGCGTTCGCCACAGTCCAACGATCTCCCTCGATCCCTCGGAGGCATTTTCATGGCCGCGATCCTGCCCCCGGGCACCCTGCACGTCGGCATGCAGCTGCCCATCCAGTCGCAGAGCAAGCTGTACGCGGAGGCATGGGAGGAGACCTCGGGGCCGGACGAGCTGGGTGAGATCGCACAGGCCTGCGATCGGGCCGGCTTCGCGTACATCGCGGTCTGCGACCACACCGCGATCCCGCGCAGCCACGCCGGTGCGATGGGCACCGAGTGGTGGGACACGATGACCACGCTCGGCTGGCTCGCGGGCATCACCGAGCGGATCCGGCTGATCAGTCACGTGTCGGTTCTCGCCTACCGGCATCCGATGATGTCCGCCAAGGCGTTCGCGACGCTGGACCGGATCTCCAAGGGTCGCGCGATCGTCGGCGCCGGCGCCGGTCACGTCGAGGCCGAGTTCGAGATGCTCGGGGTGGACTTCAAGACCCGGGGCAAGGCGCTCAACGAGGCACTGGAACTGCTCGACCTCGCGCTGCGGGACGAGTACGTGACCTTCTCGGGCGAGCGCTGGCAGGTCAGCGACATGGGCGCGCTGCCGCGTCCGGTGCAGACCCCGCGTCCGCCGATCTGGATCGGCGGCTCGGCCGGCGCCGCGCTCAAGCGGGTCGCCAAGTACGGCGACGGCTGGCTGCCGCAGGGCAGCCCGCGCGCGACGTACCCCGATCAGCTGGCCGAACTTCGGCGCTACCAGGAGGAGTTCGGCCGCGCGGACGAGCGACTGGACATCGGTGCGATCACCGAGCTCCTCTACGTGGGCGAAGCCGGCTGGGATGTCGGCGCGAACACCCTCACCGGCAGCCCGGACAAGCTCGCCGAGTCGCTGCGCTGGTACGGCGAGCAGGGCGCGAACCAGATCCAGGTGCGCTTCCGCAGCCGGGACCTGGCCGAGTTGCTCGACCAGATCGCCCGGTTCGCCGCCGAGGTCGCGCCGCACCTGTCCTGACCCCGCGTGCCGGCCTCGTCCCGCCGGCCCGACGCGCAGATGCTCTGACGTTCCATCAGTCTCGGTTCTCCGAAAGGAAGTTCGGTATGGGCAAGCTGGACGGCAGGGTGGTCCTGATCACCGGTGCGGCGCGCGGGCAGGGCGTGGTGGAGGCCCGCCTGTTCGCGGCCGAGGGCGCGCGGGTCGTACTCGCCGACATCCTCGACGAAGCGGGCGAGGCGGCGGCGAAGGAGATCGGCGACGCGGCCCGCTACGTACACCTGGACGTGTCGGACGAGGACGACTGGCAGCGCGCGGTGCACACCGCGGTCGACACGTTCGGCAGGCTCGACGGGCTGGTCAACAACGCCGGGATCCTGGCCTTCGACCCGATCGAGGAGATGTCCCGGGCGGCATACCTGCGGATCGTCGAGGTGAACCAGCTCGGCACGTTCCTGGGCATGAAGACCGCGCTCCCGGCGATCCGCGCGACGGATGGTCCGGGCACGATCGTGAACATCGCGTCCTATGCCGGGCTGGCCGGCATGGAGGGGCTGGTCGCGTACGCCTCGACCAAGGGCGCGGTGCTCGCGATGACCCGGGTGGCCGCGCTGGAGGCCGGACCGCGGATCCGGGTGAACGCGATCTGCCCGGGCGGCGTGCGCACGCCGATGACCAATCCGGCCGACATCGAGGGCCTGACCGCACCCACTCCGGCGCCGGGCGAGCCGGACCCGGTGAGTGAGGTGTTCGGCGGCATACCTCTGGCCCGAATCGGCGAGCCGGACGAGATCGCCTCCGCCGCGCTGTTCCTGACGAGCGCCGACAGCTCGTACATGACGGGCACCCACATCGTGGTCGACGGCGGGTGGATGGCGGGCGTGAAGCTCTTCTGAGCGGTTGCGGGAGGCCGTTGCGAGCCGCGCGGATCCACCGGTGGGATATGCCGCCAAGGCATGACTGTGGTGAGCCCCGTCTCATCCCGCGCCGGCCCCTGGCGACCTCGATTATCTGACGTACCATCAGTTTCGTGGGTGGGCGGGGTCGGGTATGCGCGGGCATGCGACCGGCCGCGTTCGCGGGCAACATCGAGGGCAGAAGGAGCTTCGCCATGCTGGACCACGTCATCACCGGAGCCACCGTCGTCGACGGGACGGGCGCGCCGTCCTTCCTCGGTGACGTGGGCATCAGGGACGGCCGGATCGTCGCGGTCACCCCCGCCGGCGGCATAACCGAAGAGGCCGCGAGCACCGAGAACGCCGAGGGTCTGATCCTGGCTCCCGGGTTCGTCGACCCGCACACCCACTACGACGCCCAGTTGCACTGGGACCCGTACGCCACGCCCTCGGTGAACCACGGCGTGACCACGATCATCGGCGGCAACTGCGGCTTCACGCTCGCGCCGCTCAAGGCCGAGGACGCCGACTACACCCGTCGGATGATGGCCAAGGTCGAGGGCATGGCGTTGCCCGCGCTGGAGAACGGCGTGGACTGGAGCTGGGAGACCTTCGCCCAGTACCTGGACAAGCTGGAGGGCAAGATCGCGGTGAACGCCGGCTTCATGGCCGGGCACTGCGCGATCCGCCGCTACGTGATGGGCGCCGACTCGGTCGGCAAGGAGGCCACGCCCGAGCAGGTCGCGGCGATGGTGACCGAACTGGGCAAGGCGATGGAGGCCGGCGCGCTCGGCTTCTCCACCGGCCAGTCCAACCACACCGACGGCGACGGCAACCCGGTTCCCTCGCGAGCCGCGACGCCGGCCGAGATCCTGGCGCTGTGCGAGGAGGTCGGCAAGCACGAGGGCACTCAGCTCGAGGTCATCGTCGCCGGCTGTCTGGACAAGTTCTCGGATGAGGAAATCGACCTGCTGGTCAAGATGACCACCACGGCCGGCCGGCCGATGAACTGGAACGTGCTCACCGTCGACGCCGCCGCGCCCGACCGCGCGCCGCGCCAGATCTACGCGTCGGAGAAGGCCAAGGAGGCCGGCGGGCGGATCGTCATCCTGACCATGCCGGTCCTGGTCCCGATGAACATGTCCTTCCTGACCTACTGCGCGCTCAACCTGATCCCGGGCTGGGGCCCGATCCTGTCCCTGCCGGTGCCTGAGCGGATCGCCAAGCTGCGCGACCCCGAGGTGCGCGCGGAGATGCTGCGCAACGCGGACAGCCCCGAGGCGGGCGTCTTCCGCCGGCTCGCCGACTTCGGCCGCTACGTGATCGGCGACACCTACTCCGAGGCGAACGAGGGCCTGTCCGGCCGGGTGGTCGCGGACATCGCCAAGGAGCGCGGCCAGGACGACTTCTGGACGCTCGTCGAGATCTGCATCAACGACGACCTGCGTACGGTGTTGTGGCCGATGCCCACCGACAACGACCAGGCCTCATGGGACCTGCGGCAGCAGGTGTGGGACAACGAGCACGTGATCCTTGGCGGTTCGGACGCCGGCGCGCACCTGGACCGGATGTGCGGCGCCACCTACACCACGCGCTTCCTGGGCGACATGCTGCGCGGCCGCAAGCTGGTCTCGCTGGAGCGCGCGGTGCAGATGCTCACCACAGAGCCCGCCGAGCTGTTCGGCCTCAAGGACCGGGGTCGGATCGCCGAGGGCTTCCACGCCGACCTGGTCCTGTTCGACCCGGCAACCGTCGGCTCCGGCCCGGCCCGGCTGATGCACGACCTGCCCGGTGACAGCCCCCGACTGACCAGCGAGTCGACCGGCGTGGTCAGCGTCCGGGTCAACGGCGTGGAGACCATCCGCGACGGCGAGACCACCGGCGCCGCCAACGGCACACTGCTGCGCTCCGGCAAGGACACGGTCACCGTCTCGGTCTGACCCGTCGAGAACTCGGCGGCGTGCGGGGGTCCTCCCGTACGCCGCCGCTCCATGCCCGGTGGAGGCGGATCGTGCGAGGGCGGTCTACGCGACGAGGTCGGCGGGATCGAGTTCGACGGGGAAGGATTCCTCGATCCGAGTGGTGGTGCCCGCCGCAAGGCGGCGGGTCAGTTGATACTCGCCCTCGGCGTCGAGCGTGTAGGTGAACAGCACCGGTAGTCGATCGAGTCCGAGTCCGCGAAATCGTGCCGTCTCCAAGCGCCAGAAGTGCAGGATGCCGGCAGCGGCGTACTTGGCGGGCTTGAGGGTGCGGTCGGTCGTGGTCGTCGACGGCGAGACGATTTCGACGACCAGGTGGACCTGCGACGGATCGGGCATCTTGATCCCGCCGGCGAGCGCGGAACGATCGACGACGAGCACGTCCGGGATCAGGCCGGTCTGGTTCCCCATCGGGATGCCGGACGCGGTGACCGCAATGAAGTCGGGTGGTGCCGCAGCGTGCAGGAACATCCGGAGTTGGTCACCCGCGAACTGGTGCCGCATGGATGGCGGCGGGCTCATCAGCACGCTCCCGTCGACGAGCTCGTATCGGCTGCCGTCCGGTGATGCCTCGTTGAGAGCGATCCACTCGTCCACAGTCCAGGGCTGGACGTGCGACTGCGCGGGGAGAGCCGCCATGGGTAGCACCGCCTTCCTGTCGCCCCGACCTGCCCCGATTGTGACACCCTCCACGGCCACCGGCACGGTCCTTGTCTGGTTCGAACAGTCCAACGACCGAGTCGATCGAAGGTCACCCGAATGGCACAGTCCGGGGTTCGGCGGCCGGACCCGTCGCAGCCCGCACCACCCACGTGACGTGCGACACGAGTCCCGATGCCCTCGATCGAGCACGCCTACCCTTGGTCTGTTCGGGGGACGGCGTCGCGTCGGCTCCCGTTTGTCGGCCGGTCGGAGCGTACGTGGTGCGGTCGGCCCGCCGATCAGGCCCGAGCAACAGCGACGACAGCGAGGTGTCGCATGACCCCGACCCCCAACGAGGGACGTCCCACCGAGAGTTCGATGCGGCGCGCGCTGCGACGAGCCCGAGACGGGGTCATGCTCGACGTCTCGGAAGCGGCCGTGCTCCTGCACGCGCGCGACGCGGACCTGGCGGACCTGAGCCGGTCGGCCGCGCGCGTGCGCGATGCCGGGCTGGAGGCGGTGGGCCGCGGCGGGATGATCACCTACAGCCGAAAAGTGTTCATCCCGCTGACCCGGTTGTGCCGGGACCGCTGCAACTACTGCACCTTCGTCACCGTCCCCGGCAAGCTCCGGCGCGAGGGCCACGGGATGTTCCTCAGCCCCGACGAGGTGCTGAAGATCGCCCGCGAGGGGGCCGCGCTCGGCTGCAAGGAAGCGCTGTTCACGCTGGGGGACCGGCCCGAGGACCGCTGGCCCGAGGCGCGCGAGTGGCTGGACGCGCACGGGTACGACGACACGCTCTCGTACGTGCGGGCGATGTCGGTGCGGGTGTTGGAGGAGACCGGCCTGCTGCCGCATCTCAACCCCGGGGTGCTCTCCTGGACCGACTTCCAGCGGCTCAAGCCGGTCAGCGCGTCGATGGGGATGATGCTGGAGACCACCGCGACCCGACTGTGGTCCGAGCCCGGCGGCCCGCATCACGGCTCGCCGGACAAGGAGCCGGCCGTACGCCTGCGGGTGCTGGAGGACGCCGGGCGCTCGAACGTCCCGTTCACCACCGGTCTGCTGATCGGCATCGGCGAGAACATGACCGAGCGGGCCGAGTCGATCTTCGCGATGCGCAAGGTCGCCCGGCAGTACGGCTCGATCCAGGAGATCATCCTGCAGAACTTCCGCGCCAAGCCGGACACCGCGATGCGCTCGACGCCGGACGCCGACCTGGTCGAGCTGGCCGCCGCGATCGCCGTCTCCCGGCTCGTGCTCGGGCCCAAGGTCCGGATTCAGGCCCCGCCGAACCTGATCGGTGACCAGTACGCGCTGATGATCGCGGCCGGCATCGACGACTGGGGCGGCGTATCGCCGCTCACCCCCGACCACGTCAACCCCGAACTCGCCTGGCCGCAGATCGAGTTCCTCGCCGAGCGGACCGCCGAGGCGGGTTTTGCGCTGCGCGAGCGGCTCAACGTCTACCCCGAGGTGATCCTGCGCGGCGAGCCGTGGGTGGACCCCCGGGTGTTGCCGCACGTGCGCGCGCTGTCCGACCCGGAGACCGGGCTCGCGATCGAGGGCAAGTGCCCGGAGGGCCTGCCGTGGCAGGAACCCGAGGACATCTTCGCCGCCGCGTCCGGCCGCACCGACCTGCACGTGAGCATCGACACCGTCGGCCGCACCAGCGACCGCCGCGACGACTTCGACAACGTGTACGGCGACTGGGAGTCGCTGCGCGAACAGGTCGCCGACGCCGCCACCGGATCGGTGGTCCGGCTCGACGCGGAGGTCCGGGCGGCGCTCTCCCAGGCCGCCGCCGACCCGACCCGGCTGACCGACGACCAGGCCCTCGCGCTGTTCCACTGCGACGGCGTCGCGATGGACGAACTCGGCCGGATCGCGGACGACTTGCGTCGCGAGGTGAACGGTGACGAGATCACCTACATCGTCAACCGGAACATCAACTTCACCAACGTGTGCTACACCGGCTGCCGATTCTGCGCGTTCGCCCAGCGACGCACCGACGCGGACGCGTACACCCTCTCCCTGGACCAGGTGGGCGAGCGGGCCGAACAGGCGTGGGCGGTCGGCGCGACCGAGGTCTGCATGCAGGGCGGCATCCACCCGGACCTGCCCGGCACCGCCTACTTCGACATCGCGCGCGAGGTCAAGAAGCGGGTGCCGGACATGCACGTGCACGCGTTCTCGCCGATGGAGGTGGCCAACGGCGCGACCCGCACCGGGATGTCCATCCGGGACTGGCTGACCGCCGCCAAGGAGGCGGGCCTGGACACCATCCCCGGCACCGCCGCCGAGATCCTCGACGACGACGTGCGCTGGATCCTGACCAAGGGCAAGCTGCCCGCCGCGACCTGGGTCGAGGTGGTCAAGACCGCACACGAGCTGGGTATCCGCAGCTCGTCGACGATGATGTACGGCCACGTGGACACCCCCTCGCACTGGCTGGGCCACTTGCGCCTGCTCGGCCGGATCCAGGACGAGACGGGCGGCTTCACCGAGTTCGTCACGCTGCCGTTCGTGCACACCAACGCGCCGGTCTACCTGGCCGGCATCGCCCGCCCGGGCCCGACCCTGCGGGACAACCGCGCCGTGCACGCGATGGCCCGGATCCTGCTGCACGGCAAGATCGACAACATCCAGACGAGCTGGGTCAAGCTCGGCGTCGAGGGCACCAACCTGATGCTCGAAGGCGGCGCGAACGACATGGGCGGCACGCTCATGGAGGAGACCATCTCCCGGATGGCGGGCGCCGACAACGGCTCCAAGAAGTCCATCGCCGAACTCGAGGCGATGGCCGCCTCCCTGGGCCGCCGAGCCCGCCAGCGCACCACCACCTACGGCGAGGTGAGCCCCGAGCGCCAGGAAGTGGCCCGCCGCCACGACGCCGACGTCGAACGCATCATGCTCCCGATCCTGGGCTGATCCGGCCGACCCGTGGACCGACGATCGCGCCCGCCGCCCCCCCTTGTGAGGGGGGGGGGGGGGAGTGGTTTCTGGGAGTGCAAGGG
>NZ_JBVHLU010000052.1:0-78093 GCF_055558835.1 Embleya sp. NPDC025285 | reverse complement strand
CCCCCCCCCCCCACCCCCCCCCCCCCCCCCCCCCCCCCCCCCCCCCCCCCCCCCCGCGGTTGGGCCCGGGCGACGGGCCGGGCCGACTCGGACCGACCGTCACGGCGACGGTGTCGGGTCCTCGTCCGGCACGCCTCCGCCGCCGAGTTCGCCGGACAGATAAGCCGCGTCCGCGCCCATGTCGACGTACAACCGCGCCCACGCGAGGTCGGTCGCCGTCGCGGGTTTGCCGTCGCAGTAAGGCTTGCGCCCGTTCGCCGTGTAGTGCTCCAGCACGTTCAGGACCTTCGCGGTGTCGCCCTCCTCCTGCGACGTGTACTCCGGTCCGGGTCGCGACCGCTGGTGCTCCTGGCACGTCGCCGTCGTGGGCGCGGCCTCGAACGAGGCACGCTCGGGATTCTCGTCCTTGCCCGACCCCGTGCACCCGGCGGCGCAGGCCCACAGCGCGGCCACCGCGAGCGCCGTGCCCGTCGTCGCCCGCATCCTCGTCCTCATCGGGGTCCTCACCCTCGTCGTCATCGGGACCGACTCCCTTCCTCATGTGTGCGTCGACATACGGCGATGGGCCTCAGCCCACCGCGCGAACGGTGAACACCACGCCGACCGCGATCACGGACACGGCGGTGGCGAGCGGGAGATATCGCGACCACCACGAACCCCGCAGGTGCCGGGACGTGGGTCGCAGGCGGACCAGGACCAGGCCGGCGGCGGTCAACACGGCGGCCATGCCCAGTCCGTAGGCCAGCACGAGCAGGACGCCGAACACGGTGCGCCCGAGCGCGACGGCGCCCAACAGGACGACCAGCGCGGACGGGCTGGGCACCAGGCCGCCGACGACACCCATGCCGATCAGGACACCGCGCCCGGGGCGCGTACCGCGAACGGTCGGATCGGCTGGGGCGTGGGCGTGGGCGTGGGCGTGGGCGTCGGCGACGGTCGTTTGGTCGCGGGAATGCGAATGCGCGTGGGCGTGCGCACGTGTGTGGGAGTGGGAATGCGCGTGGGAGTGCCCACGGGCGTGTCCGTGTCCGCGGTACGCGTGCACGACCGCGCGATCGCCCCCGGCCCGACCCGCCCGCAGCGCGAATACCGCCGCGCGCAGCAGCCACACCCCGATGCCCGCCACGAGCAGCCCGCTCGCAGCCCCGAGCCACATCAACACTCGCTCGCCGGTCAGCGACGTCGACACGCTCCACAACGTCCCGACCACCAGCACCCCGGCCGTGTGTGTCAAGGTCACCGCGGCCCCCACCGTCACCGCGTCGCGCACTCCCTGACGACGCCCGTCCGCACCACGCGTGGCCAGGTACATCGCCATGATCGTCTTGCCGTGCCCGGGCAGGGCCGCGTGCGAGCCGCCCAGTACGAGTGCCAGCAGGACCGCGGCAACGCCCGCCCCCACGGTCAGGTGGTCCGCGCCCAGCACCGCGTCGAAGCGACGTTGCACACCCGCGTACGCCCCTTCGATCAGGTTCGGCGTCGATCGCCGCACGCCCGGCACGGGTGCATCCGTGCCAGGACGCACCCGCAGGTCCGCGCCGCGCACATCCGGCGGGGAGGAGAGCAAGTCCACCGGGTAGGAACGCAGTCCGCCACTCGTGCTGGTCCGGGGCACCGGGGAGGTGCCCAGCGCGACACCCTCGCCGGAGGCGGTGACCTCGTGCCACCCGGCCCGGCCCGGATGGTTGTCGTTCCGCACGGAGACCCTGGCGGGGCGGGACAGATCGGCCGCCGCGCCCAACCGACACTCCGTGCGCGTGGTCGACAGGCCCGCGGCGCCCGGCACCAGCTCGGCGCCCGCCCGCAGCACCGTCCAGGCCGCAGCCGGCCGCCCGTCGATCCACAGCCGCAACCCGTCGGCCAGACGCGGACATTCGGCGTCCGCGTGGGCCTGCAACTCGGCGGCCGAGACGTGTCCGTCGTGGTCGAGGTCGCGCCGTCCCGCCTCCTGGAGCGTGGGAATCTCCGCCTCGTCCACGAGCGCGAGGTCCTCCACCCGATCGGGACGCAGCGTCAACAGGTGGGCCTGATTGACGCTGATGTTCCCCAACGGGTGCGCCGACGCCCCGGGCGCTGCCCCGACGAGCACACCCATGGCGACCAACAGGGCCGCACACCCGGCAACCGCCCACCGCGCCCTCATCGCCCGCCTCCCGAGGTCCCGGAGGCCGCCGAGGTCCCCGTACGACCGGCGCCGGCCGTACCGCCGGCGTTCCCCGCGTCCGCCGCCTTCCCCGCATCCATCGACGCGGCAGCGCGGATCGCCGCCGCGTGGGCCAGTACGTCCGGATCACGCCACCCACCCGCCGTGGCCTCCGTCGCGTAGGGCAGCGCCGCGTCGGCGCGCCCCGCCCGATACAGCGCCCAGGCCAGCGCGTCCGCCGTGTGCACCGAACCTCGGCGGGCCCGCTCCGCCTCGGCGCGCCCGACCGCCTCGGCCGGATCGCCGTGGTCGGCCTCGAACACCGCCCGGGCCACGTCGTCCGTCGCGCCCTGCGCCTCCTGCACCGCGAACTGGGCCGCCACGAGCCGGAACTGCTCGCGGGCGAGCTCCGCCCTTCCGGCCCGCTCGGCCAACTCGCCGTAGCGGATCAGGTATTGGGCGATCGGCGCGGACGCGATCACCCGGTCGTACTCGGCGAGCGCCTCGTCCACGCGTCCCACGTCGGCCAACGCCGCGGCCCGCCCCGCACGCAAGGCCGGATCGCCCGGCGCCGTCCGCAGCCCCGCCTCGTAGGAGCCGAGTGCCCCGGCGGGATCCCCGTAACGGCGCGCCAGTTCGCCCTGCCACAACCGGCAGTACGCGACCTCGTCCCGAGTGAACGCGCCGTCGAGCGCCCGATCGAGCGCGGTGCGCGCGCCCTCCACGTCGCCACGCAGTTCCAGGTCGTAGGAGGCGCGGGTGAACGCGGCCACCGACGGGCGCAGGTCGAGCATGTGCTGGATCGCCTCGGTGGCGCCCTCGGTGTCGCCGAGTTGGGTGGCGGCGTCGGCCAGCGCCCCGTACGCGGGCGCGTGGTACGGATCGGCCTCGATCGCCCGGACCGCCGACTCCTTCCCGGCGGCGAAGTCGTGGCGGGCGTTCGCCAGCGCCGCGGACGCCACCAGCGCGGTCACCCGCGTCGGCGTCCCGGGCCCGGACAACGCCAGCGCCCGATCCAACGCCTGGCCCGCCCGGACGTACAACGACGCGTCGCCGGTGACCCGGGCCCGCTCCACGTACGCCCCACCCAGCGCGGCCAACGCCGCTGCGTCGTCCGGCACTTCACGCAACCGCGCCTGCGCGGCGGCGATCGGGTCGGCCGGTGACGCCGCCCGCGCCCCGACCGGGGAAGCCTGGCTTCCCCGGTCGGTGTCCAGTGAGCGCACGGCGACGGGAGCCGCGATCAGCACGATCCCCGCCACCGCACCCGCGCCCCACACTCGCAGCGTCGGCACGATTCACCCGCTCGGCGCGTCGACGGCACGGTTCACCGGCCAGTACTCCGGCAGCGCGACATAGGGGAACGTCGCCGCGAACGGCCGGTTCCCGGCGTCCACCATGTCCCCGCGCGCGAGCGCCGGCACCGGCCGGCCGGTGGCCACGGCCCCCTCCAGCGCCTGGAGTTCGATGTCCACGACGTCGTCGGTCAGCCGACGCCCATTGGGGAACCCGGCCAAGTCGCCACCGAGCACCCCGAGTCGGTTCGGCTTCGCGGTGGGCGGGATCGACATGTTCAGCCGCATCTCCTCCGCCGGCACGAACGTCTTCGGATCCACGTCCTTGTTCAGCAGTTGCGAGTTCAGGTCGACCTGGATGGGACCGTTGGTCGCCTTCGCGATGCCGGTCAGGAAGATCTCCACCAGGTCCGCGCGCGGGCCCTGCGGGGCCTTGATCCCGTAGATCTTCTCGATCAGCCCGGGTACCTCGGGCCGGTTCACCCGGTCGACGAGCTCGGGTACGGTCCGGTCCTGGTCCGGGGTCAGCGCGTTGAACCGGTTCTTCAGCCCGGCGGGCATCACGACCTCGTTCACCAGCGGATTGCCCAACCGCGACACCTGTACGTACCGGCCCCAGTCACGGTCCTTGCCGTCGGCCACCACCACGTTCATGCCGCGCCGCGACGTCGTGCTCCACACCCCCACGACCGGGTTGCGCCCGGGGTCGTTGCGCAACGCCAGTGCCGTCTTGGGGACTTGGAGTACCAATGTGTTCACGTTGTACCCGGCAACCGTGTCCTGCCCGACCTCCTTGAGGTTGCCGCCGTACAGCAGGTCGAAGACCCGCAGGTCCAGGAAGAACGGGTCCTCGGTCTGTCCCGCGAACACCCGCCCACCGCCCGGAAGATCGTGCAGCGCGGCGTCGCGCAGGCCCCTGTAGTCCGGCATCGACGCGGCACCCACCCGCGAGGGCGCCACGCGTCCCTGGTCCAGCAGCGTCCGCGCGTTCGTGCCGCGGATCTCCTGGAGTGTGTACCGCTGCCGGAACAGCAGGTTCTCGTCGTCCAGCGAGGTGACCGGCCCGTTGTTGTACAGGAAGGTGTCGTTGCCGCGCCGGTCCTCGTCGCGGAACGTCCAGCGGTAGGTGACGTCCGGCTTGCCGTCGCCGTCCGAGTCGATGTTGATCTCGTAACGCGCGTCGGTGGCGAACGGATGGAAGTTGGGGCCGCCGTTGGGCTCCTGGAACGGGACGACGTTGGCCACCAGCGTCACGGTGTCCGGACGGTCGGGGCTCACGAACGCGTACACGTCGGTGTTGTCCAGTTGCGGACCGGCCGCGATCAGCGGTGCCTCGCGATGGCTGGACGCCGTGGCCGGAGCGGCGTCGGTGAGCGCGACGCTGCCCGCCGCGAGCAGCGCGCCGACCGCGACCAGCGCCGCGGCGGACCGATGGCGGTGTATGTGGTGGTTCATGGCGGGGTTCCCCCTCGGCATCGCACGGCATGGCCTGCCGTGGCACCTCTGATTCGGTGTCGGCCGACCCGCGGTTTGCCCACGATTGCCGCGGAGGTGTAACAGCCTTGTCCCCGGCCGAGGTTCGCGCCGGGTTCCACCGACGACCCGGTGGCATGCGTATCGACGAGAGGCGTTCGGGCGCACACGCGGACGGGCCCGCGCACGTACGCCGTGCGCGGGCCCGTCCGGTGCGGGTCAGCGGCTTTTCGTCATGGAGGTCTCCGCATCCGCATTCGTCGTCCGTTTCGTCATGTCCCGATCCGCTCGTGCACGTTGGCGATCATGCGGCGCAGTACTTGCACGGTCAGGGCGTAGTCCTCGTCCGGGATGCCGGCGTGGATTCGCTCCCGGACCCGGGGCGCGATCGCCGCGAGACGGGCTCGGCCCGTGCGGCCGGCGGCGGTGAGGGTGAGTCGGCCGTCGTGGCCGGGTGTGATCCAGCCGCGATCGAGCAGGTCGTCGACGATCGTGGCGTAGGTGGACACATCGCCGACCTGGGGTGTCATGTACTCGCGCAGCGCCTCGGTCAGGGCTTCGCGGGTCAGACCGCCCTCGTCGGCGGCGAGCCGGTTCAGCGTCATCCAGTGCCGTTGGCTCAGGCCGAGCTTCGCGTGTTCGGCGTTGATGAAGGCGATGACCGCGGTGTGTGCCGCGCCGGTCCAGTACCCGGCGGGCTGATTGGCGAGTGTCTCGTCCATGGCGGCTCCGTTTCGGTATGTGCCGGTCGACGGCGTGCCCGGCCCGGCGACGGCGCGGGGGCCGCTCACCGAGGGGCCGTGACGTCTCGACCCCGGCGGGTGCCCCCGCCGGCGCGCCACATCGCCAGGGTCGTGGGGAGCGCGAGGACGGCGCCGGTGGTCAGCACGGCGGTCAGCGCGACATTGTTGGCGACGATGCCGCCGAACAGGGCGCCGAGCGCGATGGCCAGGTTGAACACGGACGTGTTCAGCGCGGTGGCCGCCTCGGTCGACTCCGGTGCCGACTTGAGGATCCAGGTCTGTACGCCGACCGGCACACCGCCGAAGGCCAGTCCCCAGACGATCATCAGGGCCGTGCCGCCGATCGGGGTGCGGCCGACGAGAGGGAAGATCGCCAGGACGGCGGTCAGTACGACGCTGATGGTGACGATGGTCACCCGGACGTCGCGGGCCGAGGCGGCACCCGCGAGGAAGTTGCCGGCGATGCCCGCGGCACCGAAGCCCAGCAGCAGCGGGCCGACCATGCCCTCGTCGATTCCCGACACGTCCTGTAGTACGGGGCTGACGAAGGTGAACGCGGCAAAGTGGCCGCTCACCAGCAGGAACGTGGCCAGGACGCCCGCCCGCACCACCGGATTGCGGAACTCCCGTGCCAGTGTCCTTAGTTGCACGGCCTGGCCGGCCGGCAACGGGGGCAACAGGACGAACAGGGCCACGAGGACGATCACCCCGAGCCCGGCGACGGCGACGAACGCGATCCGCCAGTCGCCGAGCCCGCCGATCAGCGTTCCGGCCGGTACACCGAGCACGTTGGCAGCCGTGGCGCCGCCGAAGACGATGGCGACCGCTCGGGGAACGGACCGCTCCGGGACCAGGCGCACGGCGAGCCCGGCCGCGAGGGCCCAGAACCCGCCGATGCTGATCCCGACGAGAAAGCGTGCGGCGAGCAGGATCGCGAAGTTGGGGGCGAGCGCGGACAGGACGTTGGCGGCCACCATCAGGACGATCAGACCGAGCAGCACGATCCGCCGGTCCAGGTGGCGGATCGCCACCGGCAGCAGCGGCGCCGTGGCGGAGGCGACCAGGCCGGGGACCGTCACCATCAGCCCGGCGGTGCCCTCCGAGACGTGCAGCGACGAGCCGATGAAGGGAAGCAGCCCCACGGGCAGGGATTCGACGGTGACCAGGGCGAAGGTGCCGACCGCCATCGCCGCGACGGCGAGCCACCTGCGCAAGGGCACACGCTCGTTGTCCCGAGGGGCGGGGGTGGGTGTCTCGGGCCTGTCGACGGCGATGTCGACGCCGACATCGACGGCGGTCATCGGGCCACCCCGATCGACCGGTGCGCGGGGGTCGGGAAAACGTCCCGGGGGACGGTGCCGCCGGTGGTTTGCGGGTTCATGCGTTGTCTTCCTGATGATCGTGCGGACATCGGGTGGTTGTGCGGGCACGCAGGACATGGCTCCGCGAAAAAGGGAGGGGGATCGGCGTGACCCGGCAACGTCCTCCCGGGCGGGCCCGGAGCCGGAAGGCGTGCATGTCCACCCTGCTGGGCACCGTCGGCGTCGACAAGGTGAGATAGTGGGTCGATCATTTAGCCGGATTCAACGATGGGGCGCGTCGATGCTCGAGCGGGTGGAGTTGGAGGCCTTCCTGACGCTGGCCGAGGAACTGCACTTCGGCCGCACCGCCGAACGCCTGCACCTGAGCACCGGCCGGATCAGCCAGACGATCCAGAGGCTGGAACGCCGGATCGGGACCCCGCTGTTCGAACGCACCAGCCGGAACGTCCGGCTGACCGCGGCCGGTCGGCAACTCCACGACGACCTGTTGCCGGTGTACCGGGAACTGGAGGCCGGGCTGCAGAAGGCGATCGACGCCGCGAAGGGCGTCGAGCACGTGCTGCGGGTCGGGTTCCTGGGGCCCGCAGTGGGACAACTCACGCTCCACGCCGCCCGGTTGTACGCCGAGCGGCTGCCCGGCTGCCGGGTGCAACCCAGGGAGTTGCAGATCTTCGACGCGCTCCCTCGGCTGCGCGACGGTGACGTGGACCTGGTGATCGTGACCCTGCCGCATCAGGAGCCGGGCATGGTCAACGGTCCGGTCCTGTTCTCCGAGCACCGCATGTTGGCCGTGTCCTCGACCCATGCCCTGGCCGGTCGCGACACGGTCTCCATGGAGGATCTCGCCGCCGTCAAGCTGTTGCGGGCGGGGCGAACCGCGCCCGACTACTGGCGCGCGGAACGCACACCCCCGCGGACCCCGTCGGGCGTACCGATCGAAGCCGGCCCTCGCTTCGAAACCCTCCAGGAGGCCCTGGCCCTGATCGGCGCCGGCGAAGGCGCCTTCGTGGTCGGCGCCCAGGTCGCCCGCTACTACGCCCGCGCCGACGTCGCCTACATCCCGTTCCGTGACGCCCCACCGCTGGAATGGATCCCCACCTGGCTCGGCGTCACCCCGACGAGCAACATCCATGCCTTCAGCCAGGCCGCCAGGGACGCCGCCGGCCTGCTCCACCTCGCCGCCGTCACCACCGACCTCGGCACCTGACTCCGGTCCGGGAGCACGGAGGCGGCCGCGTGCTCCGGCGGGGGCGGGCGGGGGCCTGCTCGCGGCGGGGGCGGGGTGGATCGCGTAGCGTCCCGGCCATGTCGGTGGAGCGAGACTGGTGGTACGAGGGGGAGGCGACGCACGCCGGCGTGGCGGCGGCCTTTCGCGCCGTCCGGCCCGGTGATGCCGAGGCGTTGAAGGACCGACTGCGGGCGGAGTGCACGCGGTTGTTGGGCAAGGCGCACCGAGCGCCGCCCGCGCTCGTGGACGTGGTGCTCGCATCGGGCGACGTGGAACTGCAACTTGCGTTGGCGGAGGCGGAGTTCGCCGGGACGGCGGCGCTGTGCGCGCTCGCCCGGCTGGGTCGGCCCGAGTTGGGCCGCGCGCTGTGCACATTCCGGCGCAACGACTGGGATCGGGCCGAGGTGATGGCGGCGGTAATGGCCGCGGCCGACCCGACCGATCCGGGTTGGCGCGCGCCGGACGGACTCGTCCCTTGGCTCGTCGAGGGGGACCACGTCTTCCGGCACGAACTCCTGTACACCCCGTTCGGCGAGGTCCTCGCGGCCACGCTGGTGCGGATCGGCTCGCGAATGCCACCCGATCTGCTGCTCGACCGCGTGCGCGGGCTGCGCGAGCTGGTCGGTCCGGCCGAGTTCGCGGACTTCGTGCGCCGCGCGCGGGAGGAAGAGGACGAGCTGGGGCACCCCGGACTGCTCGCCCGGATCGACGAGGAGCCGGCCGGCCCACCGGGCCCCACGGGCCTGTGGCTACTGGCGACCGGGCGGGCCCGTACCGAGCGCGGCTCGACGGTGATCGACTGGGACCTGGTCCGAGCCGAACAGGTACGCAACCCGTTGCCGGCGCCTGTCCTCACCCGACTGGTGATGGAACCCGACTGCCCCGAAGACCTCGTGCGCGAGGCGTACCGGCACGATCGCGCGGGCACCGCCCGGCTCGCCCACCGGCTGCCGGACGACCTGTCGGTGGATCCCGAACTCGAGCACGACCCCAAGTGGTGGCCGGAGTTCATCCGCCGTCGACAACGATGCGGTTGGTTGTCCGCCGAGCGCGTCCTCGCCGAGATCGCGCCCGCGGTCGACGCCCTGCGGTGCCTGGACGCGGACGAGCCCGGGAATCGGAGGGCGATCGCCGAACTGGTCGCGCCGCTGGGAGCGGACCGCGCGGCGTGGGCGGCCGTATACACCCGACTGGGCGCGTACGGGGGATCGTCGGCCGCGCTCGTGACCGATGTCCTGGCGGCACGCACCGTGAGCGGGGCGGGGCCGGACGACATCGCGCGGGGCGACGTCGTACCGGTCGGCGTCACCCCGGATCATCTCGCACGGGACGCGACCCATGCCGGGTCGCCCGGGTCGCCCGCGTCGGCCGACGCGGCGCGGGCGGGATTCCTGACGCTCTTTCGGGCCGCGCCGCAGCACGTTCGCGACGCCCTCGTGCCCGACCTCGACCTGCCCACGCTGCGCGACGTCCTCGCGTCACCGTCGACGAACGCCGCCACCCGCGCCCGGATCACCGCCGTACACGGGAGGCGGGTGTACCTCGCGCGAGCCATGTGTGCCGAGCAAGTGCCGGAATCCGTCGAGGAGTTGCTGGACCTCGACGACCCCGACGTCAACGCCGTGCTGTTTCGGGACGCGCCGCTGACGGACGCCCAGCGCGTACGCGTCCTGGCCGGTGTGGACCGCCACGGCGAGCGCGGCGCGGTGCCGACGACCGACGACCTGTTGGAAACCCTGAGCCGGCTGAGCCTGATCGAGCGCAAAAGGCACCTGATGACCGGCCTGTTCTCCGGGGACCCCCGAGTGGTCCGGCTGATCCTGCGCCGCACCCGGGTGCACACCGCGGCCGCGGCGAGCCGGATGCTGGTCGCGATCTGGGAACGCGGCGGTGCGGACGCGGTGCGTGCGCTGCTGGACGACGTCACCCCGCCGGCGCGGCAGGGGAGAACTGCGGCTCCTCCCTTCGACGCCGAGGTGGCCCGGTACGTGCGCGAGGCGCTCGCCGAACCCGACGGTCTCGATCGCATGCGTCGGTACGCCGCGACCGCCGGGGATCCGGCGCACGTGGTCGCGGAGATTCGCCGGGGCAGCGATGCGATCAGGTACCTGACCCACGAGGGCATACCGATCCCCTGGCCGGAACTGGTCGCGGCGCGCGCGGTCCGACCGCTGACCCTCGGCCCCGTCGACGCTCTGGTCCAGCGGCCGGACTGTCCCCGCGAAATCCTGCTCGACGGCCTGCGATTCCGGCCGAACGCCTACACCGGAAGGGCGTCCTGGGTCCGGGACTCCATCGAGCGCGGCACCCTCACCGTGCGCGACATCAGCGCCCACTGCGCACCGGCCGGAATGGCGCTGATGCTCACGATGGGCGTGCCGATCACCAAGGATCCGCAGGAGCACGAACGATGGATCGTCCGGGACCTGCGCGCGGCCGGCGCGATCGACCGACTGGGCGACTCGGTGCAGACCTGGACGATCGCCATCCGCATGCTGCCCGAGTTCCCCGGCACGCTCCTCGAACTGCTCGACACGGTCGCGGCGATCGTCGCGGTAGGGCAATGACGTGACCCGTCGGGGCGCGGCGGCGCGGCGGGTGCGACGCCGGTCGTGGTCACGCCCCTCGCGGGTGTCGGGCTCCAGCGGGGGTCGCGGCCGGTGCGCGAGAGCAGGTCGTCGAACGGCGAGGCGTTCTCGGCGGTCGGGACGGGCTCGGCGAAGACCTTCATCTCGCGCGCGGTCACGGCCATCGTGTCGACGAGTTCGTGCAACGCGGGGATCACCCGCGGGGGTGGTGTGTACTCCCGGCCGGTGGCGCGGGCGAGATCCCACGCGTGCACGGTCAAATCGAGGAGCGCCATGCACCCCACGATCCGCGCGGGCAAGCCCATGCCACCCGACATACCCTCCTCGGCACCGGGTGCCGCCCACGCCGCGACGAGCCGGGTCGTCTCGACCTCGAAGCCGGCCCGCCAATCGCCGACCAGGAAGTCGGGAGTCGTGGAGAAGTCCACCGATTCCTTGGCGGCCAGGGCCTGGAAGTTCACGACCACCTGGTAGAGGTGATTCAGCAGGTCGCGCACCTGGTAGTCGGCGCAGGGCGTGGGCAGGCGCAACTCCTCGTCGGTGATCGCGCCGATCACCGCGACCGCCTCGCGGGAGGCGTGCCGGAGAAGCTCACTGATCGTTTCGGTCATGTGTGAACCCTAGACACGGGCCTGCCGGCACGGATTGAACAAACGCGACACGCGGCGGCGTCGCCGCGGCCGGCCGACGGCGTCGGCCGGTACGCCCTCCCGGCGAGCGTCCCGCGCCGGCGGGGCGGCCCGGACGCCCGATCGTCACCGGGAGTTCACTCGCGCGCGTATCCCGTGACGGTGCTTCGGCCGTAACGTACCCACTGGTAACGCCAGTCGCATGCGGCGGTTCCGGCCGTCGCCGGAAGGGAGTACGACATGGATCGGCGTACATTCCTGCGGGGCACCACCGTCGGAACGGGCGGGCTGGTGCTCGGTGGCTCGCTGTGGGCGTCCGCCGCACACGCGGGCCCCGCGCAGCCGGGCACCGGACCCTACGGCGCGCTCTCGCTGCCGGACGCCAACGGCGTACGGCTGCCGGCCGGGTTCACCTCGCGCGTGGTGGCCAAGAGCGGACGGTTGGTCACGGGAACCACCCACCTGTGGCACGGAGCGCCGGACGGCGGCGCCTGCTTCCGGGACGGAACCGGGTGGATCTACGTCTCCAACTCCGAACTCCCGCTGGTGGGCGGGGTCTCGGCGCTGCGCTTCGCCGCGGACGGGAACATCGTCGGCGCCTATTCCATCCTCGGCGGCTCGAACGTGAACTGCGCGGGAGGGGCCACACCGTGGGGAACGTGGCTCTCGTGTGAGGAGATCGCGTTCGGGAGGGTGTGGGAGACCGACCCGTACGGCCGCACCGGAGCGGTCAAGCGCGACGCCATGGGGCGCTTCAAGCACGAGGCCGCCGCCGCAGACCCGGACCGACGCGTGATCTACCTGACCGAGGACGAATCCGACGGCTGCTTCTACCGATTCACCCCCGACACATGGGGCGACCTCTCGCGCGGACGCCTGGAGGTGCTGTGCGCCCCGGCCGCACCGGTGGCCGGTCCGGTGACCTGGCGGACCGTACCCCGACCCGGCGACTGGCTTGCCGGAACGCGCAACCAGGTCGCCGAGGCGCGCCGCTTCAAGGGCGGCGAGGGCGTGCACTATCGGGACGGGCGGGTGTGGTTCACCACCAAGGGCGACAACCGGGTGTGGGTGTACGACGCGGCGACGAGCGTGCTGGACATCGCGTACGACGACGACCTGGTGCCTGCCGGGTCCGCGCCGCTGACCGGGGTGGACAACATCACCGGGCGGCCCAACGGCGACCTGTTCGTCGCCGAGGACGGCGGCGACCTGCAGATCTGCCTGATCACCCCGGACGACACGGTCGCGCCGTTCCTCCAGGTGACCGGCCACGACGGCTCCGAGATCACCGGCCCGGCGTTCTCCCCCGACGGGCGGCGGCTGTACTTCTCCTCGCAGCGCGGCACCTCCAACTCCCCGGCGGCCGGAGTGACGTTCGAGGTGACGGGGCCCTTCCGCGACGCGGGTTGACGCCGGTGGTGCGGGGCTCCTCGGCCCCGAAGCGGGGATGGGCGGGCGGGCGAGCCCGGAGAGGCCGCCGCCGCCCGTCCCCGCTGCCGTCACCGGTGTTGCGGACCCGAGGGCGGACGACGTTCGCGAGGTCGGGGATGGTGAACCCATTCAGCGAGGCCGGCCGGCGGTGCGGGTGGGCACAGGGTGGAGATCGGGCGCAGTGCAGGGGCGGTAGTAGCGCTTCGTTTCTACGTCCCTCGTAGTACGCGACGTCAAGCCCTGCGGGGGAGTCGTGACGGCGATCCGGCCGCAATACTTTCTAGAGTCAGACCCATACACCAAACTTTCGCGGACCCCGGGTCGGTGGAGCATTCACCGCCCAGTCAGGAGACTCGCCGCATGCAGCATCCGCACCGTCGGCCCGGCACCCACGACGACCGTCCGGTGGACCGCCGACGTCCGTCGACTGCCCGGTCGTTCGGCGGACGCTGTCCGGCCTGACCCGGATCCGCCCCGTTCCACGCCCGACCCGATCGCTTCACCGACACGTGGCACCTCCTCCGGTGGGTGTGCCGCGCCCGGACTCCCGCCCGACGTGGTGAGTCCTCCCTTGCCTTGACCCCTCGTACCGCAGTTCCCGGCACGTCCGTATGCCTTGCCTCGGCGCGCCGACACTTCCGCGTTCCGCCCGACCGGCGATGCCTGCCGCCCCGGGCCGGGCCCGCGGGCCGTTGTCGACCCCTCGACCGACCCGGAGATCCGTTTCCATGGCTACCTTCCTGTATCGACTCGGGCGCTTGACGTTCCGCCGGAGGCGACTCGCGCTGCTGATCTGGGTGGCGATCCTCGTCGCCGTCGGCGTGGGCGCCGCATCCGCCTCCAAGCCCGCCGCCAAGCCGTTCTCGATCCCCGGGATCGAGGCACAGAAGGCCCTCGACCTGCTCGAGGAGCGCAGTCCGGACTCCGGAGGTGGCGGGGCCACCGCACGCATCGTCTTCCGAGCCCCCGACGGGCAGCGGATCGATGCACCGCAGAACAAGGCCGGCGTCGAGAAGACGATGGGCGCACTGCGCGGCACCCAGGAGATCGCCGACGCCTCCGACCCGTTCTCGGCCGCGACGCTGAGCGCCGACGGGCGGACCGCGTACGCGACGGTGGACTACCTGGTCGGGGCCGACCTGCTCAAGGACTCGTCCCGCGACATCCTCAAGGGCGCCGTGAAGCAGGGCCAGAGCGCGGGGCTCACCGTCGAGGTGGGCGGCGACGCGCTGGTCGCCGAGTCGAGCGTCGGCAACGGCGAGATCATCGGTGTGGGGGTCGCGGCCGTCGTGCTCGCGATCACCTTCGGCGCGATGATCGCCGCCGGGCTGCCGCTGCTCACCGCGATCCTCGGGGTCGGCATCGGCATAGCCGGGATCACCGCGGTGGCCGGCATCTTCGACCTCTCCGAGAGCACGTCCACGCTGGCGATGATGATCGGTCTCGCGGTCGGTATCGACTACGCGCTGTTCATCGTCTCCCGATACCGCACCGAGCTGAGGCTGGGGCGTGAACCGGAGGAGGCCGCCGGGCGGGCCGTGGGCACCGCGGGTTCGGCGGTCGTCTTCGCCGGGCTCACCGTCGTCATCGCGCTGTCCGGCCTGGCCGTGGTGAACATTCCGGTGCTCACCGAGATGGGTCTGGCCGCGGCCTTCACGGTCGTGATCGCCGTGCTCGTGGCGCTGACCTTCGTGCCGGCGCTGCTGGGCTTCGCCGGCAAGCGCATCTTCGGCCGCAAGGACCGCAAGCGCGCGGCCAAGCACGAGGCCGGTCTCGGTCACGGTAACGAGAAGCCGAACATGGGCTCGCGTTGGGCCCGCTTCGTTCTGCGCCACCCGGTGGCCGTACTGCTGTTCTCCGTGGTCGGGCTCGGCGCCGTCGCGCTGCCCGCGGCGAGCATGAACCTCGGTCTGCCGGACGACAGCGCGCAGCCGACCAGCACCACGCAGCGCCAGGCGTACGACATGCTCGCCGAGAGCTTCGGCCCCGGGTTCAACGGTCCGCTGATGCTGGTCGTGGACACCGCCAAGAGCAAGGACAGCCCGGCCGCCGCCGAGGCGGTCCGCCGTCAGGTGGAGACCCTCAAGGGCAAGGGCGTCGCGTCCGTCGGTGCCGTCGCCTTCAACGACGCCGGCAACCTGGCCACCATCCAGGTCACGCCGACGACCAAGCCGAGCGACCCGAAGACCGAGACGCTCGTTCACGACATCCGCTCCACCGTCAAGACGGCCGACTCGGCGAGCGGGTCGAAGACGCTGGTCAGCGGTACCCCCGCGCTGAACATCGACTTCTCGCAGAAGCTCAACGACGCGCTGCTCCCGTACCTGATCCTTGTGGTCGGGCTCGCCTTCCTGCTGCTGATCGCGGTGTTCCGGTCGATCCTGGTGCCGCTCAAGGCGGCCCTCGGATTCCTGTTGTCGGTCGCCGCGGCGCTCGGCTCGGTGGTCATGGTCTTCCAGTACGGCTGGCTGAACGAACTGTTCGGTGTCGAACAGACCGGCCCGATCATGAGCATGATGCCGATCTTCCTGATCGGCGTGGTGTTCGGCCTGGCGATGGACTACGAGGTCTTCCTCGTCACCGGAATGCGTGAGGCGTTCGTGCACGGCGAGAGCCCGCGCGAGTCGATCGTCAGCGGCTTCAAGCACGGCGCACGCGTGGTCACCGCCGCGGCGATCATCATGATCGCGGTCTTCGCCGGCTTCATCGGGGCCACCGACTCGATGATCAAGATGATCGGTTTCGGCCTCGCCGCGGCCGTGTTCCTGGACGCCTTCGTGGTACGCATGGCGGTCGTCCCGGCCGTGCTCGCCCTGCTGGGCAAGTCCGCGTGGTGGCTGCCGAAGTGGCTCGACCGCATCCTGCCGAACGTCGACGTGGAGGGCGAGAGCCTGCGGAAGCACATCGACGCCCGGGCCGCGGGCAACGCCGGGGAGGAAGTACCGGGCCCCGACCTGGTCAAGGTCCACTGACGGGCCCTCGAGGTGACCGACTGACGGGAACCCCGAGGTGACCGACACCCGCCGTGCCGCCGATGGGCAGCGCGGCGGGTGTCCGTGGTTCGAGGGAGTTATTGCTTATAACGAACGGCAAGTCATTTAAGGAGGCTTGGCGGTGTGATCCCTCGGATCCGATGCGGCGGGGCGGTGGCGCCCGTCGTTTTCCACCTTTTAAGCCACCGGACTCTGTACCGGCGAGGCGACGCGGGGTTCACTCGGAGTATGGCCCGGTCGGCACGTCCCGACGCCCGGTGCCCGCACCGAACGGACAGGAGAAGCCTCATGGTTCGACCCCTGATCCTCACCCGCAGGGCCCCCGCGCCCGCCCCTGCCCCCGCCGACGGCGAGCACCGCCGGCCTCTGCCCGAGCACCGCTTCGATCCCGACCTCGGCCTCAACGTCGTCGCCGACGGAACACCGCTGATCCACACGGCCGACCCCGCCGCGATGGCGAACTACACCGGCACCCAGGAAGCCGGTCGCTGGAAGAAGGACGACTGACGACGCGCGCGTGATCGGCGTGCGCCCGACCGAAGTCGCCTCCGTGGCGACGGCTCGGCGGCCACGCCGACCACGCGCGCACCCGCGAGGATGTGACGATGGACCCGTTGCTCGCCGCCGCCCTGCGCCACCTGGGCATCGAGGACCCCCCACGCCCGCTCACCCAGGACCACACCACCGCCTGGCGTGCCGGGCAATGGAAGATCAAGACGGCGACCGAACCCGCCTACGCCGCACCGCTGTTGCACGAGGCCCGCGCCGTCGCACTCCTCCACGCCCGAGGTCTGCATCCCGTCGACGCCACCAGCGGACGCCTCGCCCAAGGCGTGTGGACCGCGATCCCCTGGCGTCCGGGCACCACCCTGTGGGACTGGGGCCTGGCCGCCCGCGAAATCCCGTCACCCGAGCACGCGCGGCGGCTCCGCGGCATCGGCCGCCACGCGTTCGCCGCCCTGCACCGACTCCACGCCGCGGGATGGCGCCACGGCGACATACAACCGGCCAACATCCTCGTCACCCCCGACGGCGCGATCGAGTTCATCGACCACGACCTCACCCACCACCGCGACCTCCCCCTGCCGGGCCCCTACCGAGGCGGCATGGACCAATCCACCGCCCCCGAGATCGCCCGCGAACTCCTCGGCACCGAACCCGACGTCGACATCACCCTCACCACCGAGGCCGAGATCTACAGCCTCGGCGCGTCCCTGCGCTGGGCCTGGACCGGCCACGCCCCCGCCACCACCCGCCTGCTCGGCCCCGACGTCACCCCCCGGGACATCCTCGAGGACATCGCCACAGGGCGACACCGCCCACCCCTGTCTCCCGAACTGCCCTGGGCCGACCCCGAACTGGAGAAGCTGATCGCGGCGACGACGACCCCGGATCCGAGCCGACGAAGCACAGGTGGCTTTTCCACCGAAGACCCCATCCCCGGGCGGTGAAGCCGTCTCCCCGGCACTGACGGCCTGACCGGCCACGCTTGCCCGCCCGCGCTCCCACCTGCATGCCTGTCCGTCGACCCGTCGACCCGTCGACCCGCCCTACCGACTCCGAACGGGCTCCGTCGGAGTCGGTAGGGCGGGTCGGTCTCGGGTCCGTGGGTGGGGTTGTCGTGCCGATTCGGCCCGTCGCGGGCCGAGGGGCGGCTCTCCGGTCGGGCCCGGGGTGGTGGGCGGGACGGATCGAGTGAAACTCGTGGGTGATTTCGCGGGAAGGCGTGTCGGCACGTCCGGACGGCTCGTTTGTCCTTGCGACATGATCGCCCCGAGTGCAGGGAAGCCATGACCTTCGGCAGAGAAGAGCCGTCTTTCGTCGCGGCACGAGACAACGACACGAGTTCGCGGATCCGTTTCGGCGCGGAACGGCGATACCCGAGGTGGGTCGTACCCACGACGTTCTTCGGCTTCTGCGCCGTCGAGTGCGCGGGGGGCCGGCCTGCGCCGACGGTCGCATGGGGGCGACGATGAAGGCTGCCGTCCCGGCGTCGGGTGAGCGGGACCCGGGGTCGAGTGAAGGGGCGGCGGCCGCGGTCGCCGCGGTTCCGTCGCAGGGTGCGCAGAGGCCGGTGGCGAGCGGGCGGAACGCGATCGAGGTGCTGCGCACCCACGCCGACCATCCGAGTGCCTTCCTGGCGGTCAATTCCCGGACCCGGCACTACTACGGGAGCGGCGTTCCCGGGCTCGTCGCCTTTCGGCCGGGGTACCCGCATCACATCCAGTTCGCCGGACCTTTCGCGGCGCCCGCGGACCGAGGACGCCTGCTGGACGAGTATCTGCATATGCTCGGCCACGGCCCGGGCCGGCCGAAGTCACTGACCGCGGTTCAGCTTCGCTCCCACGACATCGCCGTCTACGCCGACCGCGGATTCGTGATCAACCAGCTCGGTGTCTCCTACGGCATCGACCTGTCCCGCTTCACGCTGCGCGGTAAGGCCCTGGCCAAGGTCCGCCAGAACGTCTCCCGGGCCCGGCGGGAGGGGGTCACCGTCACGGAGGTGGAATCCGAAGCCCTGCCCGATCGACGCACCCTGGACGACATCGACCGGGAGTGGTTGCGCGACAAGGGCCGCTACGTGCGGCAATTGGCGTTCATGGTCGGCGAACACGGCGGGATCGGCCGGACGCTGCGTCGTACGTTCGTGGCGCGCCACCGCGGGACGACCGTCGCCTACATCACGTACGCGCCGGCCTGGGGGAGTCGACCGGGGTGGTTGTGCGATCTATCCCGCCGTCGTCCACAAGCCCCGGTCGGCACACACGAGTTGATCAACCTCACGGCGTTGAGTCGTTTCACCGAGGAGGGGGCGGGCTGGCTGCATCTCGGGCTCGCACCGTTCGTCGGGCTGGCGGACGAGCACGAACCGCCCTGTGCCTCCGGTCTTCTCGGATGGGCGATCCGGCAGGGGGCGAGACCCGGGCGCGAGCTCTACCCGGCGAGGACGCAGGCGGCCTTCAAACTCAAGTGGGCACCGCACGTGTGTGAACCCGAGTACCTGGCTTTCCAGGATCGTGTTCGTGTGGCGGCGGTGTGGCGTCTGCTGCGGGCAACCCGGGTGTTGTGATCGGTTGTCCGTGACGTCTCGGTGGGTTCGCGGCGGCGTGGGCCCACCGGCGCCGCCCTCGCGCGATCGGAACGAGGTGCCGTGTGCCGGCCCCGGCCCGGATCGGCGCGAATTCGCTGTTCCACATCCTGGTCACGGCCGAGTTCAAGGTCGACCACGAGTACCAAGTCACCGTGCACGGCCTGGAATCGGAGATCGGCACGGGCGTGGACCCGGAACACGACACTCTTCGCTTCCCACCGCGGGCGCCCGTGATCGAGGGTTGGCGCGGACGTCGGCGGGTTGGGGGGACCACGCCCTCCAGGGGCGATGTCGCACCGGCCGGATCGATCGGGCCGACCCGACGGGTCAGCGCTGGATTCTCGGCCCGGAGCCCGTCGACCCGCGCACGATGAGTTCGGGGCGGAAGACGAACTCCGACCGAGGCGCCGGGATGCCGGCCAACTCGTCGAAGAGCGCGCGGACCGCCGCCAGTCCGATGGCCTGCACCGGCTGGCGGATGGTGGTCAGCGGCGGGTCGGTGTACGCGATGAACGGCGAGTCGTCGAAGCCGATCACCGAGACGTCGTGCGGGACCGAGAGGCCGCGCTCGCGAATCGTGGTGATCGCGCCCAGGGCCATCACGTCGCTCCCGCAGACCAGGGCGGTGGCGTTCCGGTCGAGCAGCGTCCGGGCGCCGGCGGCACCACCCTCGAAGGAGAAGATGGTGTTCTCCAGAAGCGCGTCGTCCTCGTCGGTGCCCAGGAGCTCGGCCATCGTCCGCAGGAAGCCCTCGGCCTTGCGGATGACCGGCACGAATCGGCGCGGCCCGGACAGCAGGCCTATTCGCTCGTGCCCGAGCTCGACGAGGTGGCTGACCGCGAGCCGCATCGCGAGCCGGTCGTCGGTGGAGAGAAAAGGCGCGTCCACGCCCTCCGCGTAGCCGTTGATCATCACCATCGGCACGTTCTCGGCCGACAACTTCGTGTAGCGCTCGATACCCGCCGTGGTGTCGGCGTGCATGCCGGAGACGAAGATGATCCCGGAGACCCCGCGCTCGATGAGCAGGTGCGTGAACTCGTCCTCGGTCGCCCCACCGGGGGTCTGCGTGCACAGCACCGGGGTGAACTCGCGCTGGGTCAGCGCGCTTTCGATGACCTGCGCGAACGCGGGAAAGATCGGGTTGTCGAGCTCTGGCGTGATCAGCCCCACGAGGCCGGCGCTGCGCCGGCGCAACCGGGTCGGCCGCTCGTAGCCCAGCAGGTCCAAGGCGGCCAGGACGACTCGCCGGGTGGCCGCGGACACGCCGGGCTTGCCGTTGAGGACGCGACTGACCGTGGCCTCGCTCACACCTGCCTGAGCAGCGATGTCGGAAAGCCTGGGGGTCATGGGAGATGACTCTAGTTGACCGGACGAAGGGAAAGTCATGTCGGGGAAATCCTCCTGCTGCGACACAGGTGACGGGTCGTCAGCACGCTGCGGGGCGAAGGGTGGGACGCCGCCCGCGAAGGCGGAGCGGATCGTTACCGGCGGCGGACCGGGTGTAACGCGGCCCGCCCCGGACGATCATCGCGACGAACGGAAAAGGTACGGCCGGGCGCCGTCGGGCCGGCCCGCCGAGGTCACCGTCGGCGGCGCCGTGCCCGCACACGGCGCCGCCGAGCGGTGCACGGCTCACTCGGCCGTCCGCTCCCACCACACCGCGGTGTCGGCCGGCAGCAGCACGCCGCCCGCTTCGGCCGCGACCAGGGGCGCACCGGCGAGCAGTTGCCGGCCGTACGCGGGGATCGTCACCGGCGCGTCGCCGAAGTTGACCACGCACACGAACTCGGCGCCGCGCTCGAAGGCGAGGCAGCCGTCCGGCGCGTCGATCCAGCGCAGTGTTCCGCCGCCCAGCCCCGGCAGGGCGCGGCGCAGGCGCAGGGCCTCGCGGTACAACTCCAGCATCGAGTCGGGTCGGCCGCGCTGGGCCTGCACGCTCAGCCCCTGCCAGTCGGCCGGTACCGGCAGCCAGCTTTCGCGCGACCCGGGCGGACCGAAGCCGAAGGGCGCCTCGGCGCCGTCCCACGGGATCGGCACCCGGCAGCCGTCGCGACCGCGGTCGGTGTGGCCGGACCGTTCCCACTGCGGGTCCTGGAGGACCTCGTCGGGCAGGTCGGTGACCTCGGGAAGGCCGAGTTCCTCGCCCTGGTAGAGGTAGGCGGAGCCGGGCAGCGCGAGGGTGAGCAGCACCGCGGCGCGGGCCCGGGCCTGCCCGAGCGGCCCGCCGCCGTACCGGGTGACGTGCCGTTGCACGTCGTGATTGGAGAGCACCCAGGTGGCGGGCGCGCCGACGTCCGCGACGGCGGCGAGCGAGTCGTCGACCACCGCGCGGAAGGCCGGCGCCGACCAATCGGTGCCCAGGTAGTGGAAGTTGAAGGCCTGGTGCAACTCGTCCGGGCGCAGGTACAGCGCGAGCCGCGCGGCATCGGGCACCCATGCCTCGGCGACCGCGACCCGATCGCCGGGGTAGGTGTCGAGCAGGGCCCGCCAGTCGCGGTAGATCTCGTGTACCTCGTCGCGGTCGAAGTACGGCAGGGCCTGCGTGCCGAGCAGGGAGATCTGCCGGTCGTGCCCGATGTCGGCGAGGGTGGGTTCCTTGAACATGCCGTGTGCGACGTCGATCCGGAAACCGTCCACGCCGAGGTTGAGCCAGAAGGCGAGGATGTCCAGGAACTCGGCGCGGACCTCGGGGTGGTGCCAGTTGAGGTCGGGCTGTTCGGGGGCGAACAGGTGCAGGTACCAGGAGCCGTCGGGCAGCCGGGTCCAGGCCGGGCCGCCGAAGACGGACTCCCAGTCGTTGGGCGGGAGTTCGCCGTCCGCGCCCCGACCGTCGCGGAACATGTAGCGCTCGCGCGCGGCGTCGCCCGGTGCGGCGGCGAGGGCCTCGCGGAACCAGGCGTGTCGGTCCGAGGTGTGGTTGGGCACGATGTCGACGATCACCCGCAGACCCAGTGCGTGCGCCTCGCGTACCAGGGCGTCGATGTCGCCGAGCGTGCCCAGGGTCGGGTCGACCGCCCGGTAGTCGGCGACATCGTAACCGCCGTCGGCCATCGGCGACGCGTAGAAGGGAGTGATCCACAGTGCGTCCACGCCCAGGTCGCGCAGGTAGGGCAGCCGGGTGCGGATGCCCAGCAGGTCGCCCACGCCGTCGCCGTTGCCGTCGGCGAAGCTGCGCACGTACACCTGGTAGATGACCGCGTCCCGCCACCAGGGCTCGGGGTTGTCCCGGGTCCGCGATGGCTCGGGGAGAGTCAGGGGGAGGTTCATGGCTGTCCTGTCGTCCTGTCGTACGGTCGGCTCACGGTGCGTTGCGGTGCGGTGTGTCGCGGTGCGACGCGGTGCGATGCGGTGAGGTGCGAAGGGATGGTGTCCGGGCGCGGCCGGTTCCGAGTGCCCGGTGTCGGGGTCAGGATTTGGTCCCGCCCGCGGTGAGGCCGGAGACCAGGTGTCGCTGGACGAAGAAGAAGACCAGCGCCGCGGGAATGGTGATGAGCACCGAGGCCGCGGTCATCAGGCCCCACTCGCTCTTGAACTGGCCCACCCAGGTGCTCAGGCCGACCGCGAGGGTGTAGTGCTTGCGGTCGTTCATGAAGGTCGTCGCGTAGGCGACCTCGCCCCACGCGGTGAGGAAGCTGTAGAACGCGGTCACCGCGAGGCCGGGCCGGGCCAGCGGCATGATCAGCCGCCAGAACGTGCCGAACGGGGTCAGTCCGTCGACCCGTCCAGCCTCGTCGATCTCGCGCGGGATCGTGTCGAAGTAGCTCTTGAGCATCCAGGCGCAGAACGGCACGGCCACCGTGCAGTAGGCGAGGATCAGGCTGCCGTAGGTGTTGATCAGGTGCAGCTTCGCCATGATCGTGTACATCGGCACGATGAGCACGGCCACCGGGAACATCTGCACGACCAGGAAGGCCCACATCAGCGGTTTGTGGCCGGGGAATCGCATCCGGGACAGGGCGTAGCCGGCGCTCGCGGCGATGAACACGCCGAGCAGCGTGGTGCCGAGCGCGACGACGATCGAGTTGCCGAACCAGCGCACGAACGAGCCGTCGGAGAGCACGTCTCGGTAGTTGTCCAGGGACAACCCGGCGAAGCTGCCCGGCTTTTGCCAGTCGTCGCCCGGCTTGAGCGAGGTCAGCGCAACCCACAGGACCGGGAAGATCCCGATCGCGCTCGCGATCAGGAGGGCGGTGTGCAGCGCGATGGAGGCGAGTCGGCCGCGTTCGCCGCGGGCCCGCCTGCGCGGCCGTGCGGTGGGTCGCCGGCCGGGGATGGTGGGCTCGGCCCGGGCGGTTCGGGGTGTGCTGGTCGTGGTCATGCCGCCTGCCCCTTGCGGTCGAGGGTGCGACGGTAGGCGGTCGCGAACAGGATGAGCATCGACAGGATGATCGCCCCGTAGGTCGCGGCCCCGGCGTAGTCGCGGATGTTGGCGAACCCGAGCTTGTAGGCGAACGTCACCAGGATCTCCGTGGAGCCGAACGGCCCGCCCTCGGTGACCAGGTAGATGACGGCGAACTGGTTGAACGTCCAGATCACGCCGAGCAGGATGATCGTCGCGCTGATCGGGCGCAGGCCGGGCAGGGTGACGTAGCGGAAGCGTTGCCAGGGCGTGGCCCCGTCCATCTCGGCGGCCTCGTACTGCTCCTGGGGGATCGACTGGAGTCCGCCCAGGATCGCCACCATGTTGAACGGCACGCCGATCCAGACGTTGACCATGATCACGGCGATCTTGGCCGTGGTCGGCTGCCCGAGCCAGTCGACGGGGTCCATGCCCGCGCCGCCGAGGATCGAGTTGATCACGCCGTTGTCCTTGTTGAGCATCAGCCGCCACGCGAACGCGGAGACGAACGCGGGCACCGCCCACGGGACGACGAGCATGATCCGGTACATCCCGCTGAACCGGACCTTGCGGTTGAGCAGCACCGCGAGGCCCAGGCCGAGCGTGTAGTGCAGGACGACGCAGGAGACCGTCCAGATCATCGTCCATTGCAGCTTCGGGTAGAAGTTGCCGTCGCTGCCGGAGAGCACGTTGCGGTAGTTCTTCAGGCCCACCCACTCGTAGGTGGCGGGGATGTGGTTGACCCCGATCGTGCGGCCCATGTTGGCCTCGTTGATGTCGGTCAACGAGTAGTAGAGCCCGCGGACGAGCGGGTATCCCACCAGCACACCCAGGACCAGGACGACCGGGAGCACCATGGCCCAGGCGTACCAGTGCGAGTCGTACGACCTGCGCAACCGGCGCAGGATCCGACGGAAGCGGCCCGCGGCGGGTTTGCGCGGTGTCTTGCCTTCGGGGACGGAGGGCGACCCGGGGGACTCCGGTGCCTCGATGGTGGTGGTCATGATGGTCCTGCCTCGTAGCCTGCGACCGCACCGTCCGTGTTCCTGACGCAGCGTCAGCCACGGTGCGGTGCCTGGGGGTTGGGGCGGGTGGGCGCGGGGATCGAGCACGCGCCCACCCGTTCGACGTGCGCGGACCGCCGGACGTACGCGGAGGTCGGACGGGCCGGTCGGGACGTCGGGGGTCGGACTCGCCGGTCGGACGCGGGGTCGGATGCGCCGGTCGGACGCGGCGGTCCGGGCGTCTCCTCGGCCCGGGTGCGGGTGTGAGGAGACGCCCGTCGTCGCTACTTGAAGTCGGGCAGGATGCCCCGGGCCGCCTTGGCGACGTCGTCGAGACCGGCCTTGGTCGAGACCTGACCGCTGTAGATCTTCTCCATCGTCGTGTCCATCGGGTCGAACAGGTCGCTCGCGCGGGCCAGGGGCGGTCCCGGCACGGCGGTGTCGAGCGCGGCGCGGAAGGCGGTGATGGTGGGATCGGAGGAGACCGTGCCCATCGAGTACGCCTCGGTCCGGGTGGGCAAAACGTGGTTCTTCTCCGCCGTGAACGCCTGGTTCTCCGGCCGGGTGAGGAACTCGACGAACAGGTAGGACGCGTCGAGGTTCTTCGAGCCCGCGTAGACGACCAGGTTGTGGCCGCCGGTGGGGGAGCCCGCCTTGCCCGTGCTGCCTGCGGGGACCGGGGCGATGCCCAGGTTGGCCTTGTCCGCGAACGCCGGACCCTTGAGGTCGTCGCCGATCGACCAGGGGCCGTTGATCATCATGGCCAGCTTGCCCTCCTTGAACATGGCCTGCATGTTCGAGTAGGCATCCTTGGTCACGTCGGTGACCGCCGCGCCGGAGTCGATCAGGTCCTTGCCGATGCCGATGGCCTTCTGCGCCTTGTCGTCGTTGACGGTGATCTTCTTCGCCTGCACGTCGACCAGCCCACCGCCCTCGCCGTAGATGAGCGGCAGCGCGTAGAAGCCCTGCGGCTTCATGAACACGCCCGCGTTCCCGGTCTTGGCCTTGACCGCGAGCCCCGCGGCCTTGACCTCGTCCCACGTGGCCGGCGGCTTGGTGATGCCGGCCTTCGCGAGCAGTTCCTTGTTGTAGAGCAGCGCGAGGGTGTCCGTCACGAGCGGGACGCCGTAGGTCTTCTGCTTGTACTGGGTGCTTGCGAACGAGCTGGGCAGGAAGCCCTCCCGGCGGTTCAGCGCGGGCGTGCCTTCGAGCGGCTGGAGGTACCCCAGTTCGGCGAAGGCCGGGTTCCAGCCGACGTCGGAGCGCAGCACGTCCGGTGCGCCGGTGCCGCCCTGGGCCGCGGTCTTGAACTTGTCGCGGGCGTCGTCGAACGGGACGTTCTCGTACTTGATCTTGATCTTGGGGTACGCCGCCTCGAACTTGGCTATCAGTTCCTTGTAGGCGGGCGCCTCGCTGGTGGAGTCGGAGGTGTCCCACCAGGTCACCGTGCCGGACACCGCCGCGGGGTCCTTGGCCGCCGCGGGCTGTCCGCCCTTGGCGCCGCCGTCGTCACCGCCACATGCGGTGAGCGTGAGCGTGAGCGCCGCGGCTGCGGCCGCCGCGGAAATGCTCCGTCGCATCTGCACTCCTCGGGAATGGGTCCGGCCACCGGGGCATCGGACCGTCCGTTGGCCGGGGCGGCCACCGGACTGCGGGAAGGAACGTAGCAACGGGAGGTCCTCCAGTGGAAGAGCTTGCAAGATATTTCCGCAACGGTTTGCGGATTGCCATTGGGTGAACGCGCCGAGTGCGGGGAAGGTCGTGTGGGCGGCTCGATGTCTGGGGTGATGCTTGGCGGAGGCGGGGTGTCGCGGGGTGGAGACGGCTCCCGGCGCTTCCGTTTTGTCCCCGGTCGAGCCCGATCTCGGGGGAAGGGCCTTGGGGTTGCCGCATATTGACGTGGCGTCAGGGCGGGCCTAGGTTCACATCGGCTTGCAAGAACTTTCAGCAAGAGCGCGTGCGCGACTTGCGGGGGTGTCGCCGGTCGGCGGGTCTTCGGCCGGTGCGGGGCGTCGTTTTTCTCCGGGCGTTGTTCCCGAGGGCGGCGGTTCGTCGTGTGTCGAAAGGTGATCCGGTGGATGTCGGGAAGACCGGCAATGGTGTGAATGCCGGATATGAGGCCAATGCCGATATGGGAGTCGGTGCGGGTGCCGGAGTGGAAGGTGAGGGCGCGACCGCGGTCGGCGATGTGTTCGCGACGCGGTACGGCGCGGTGCGCGGGCATCGACGCGTTCCGGACATGGTCGCGATCCTCGGCATTCCGTACGCCGCCCCACCCTTCGGCGTCGACCGGTTCCGCGAACCCCGCGCGCCGGCGACGTGGACCGGGATCCGCGACGGCGCGCGCTTCGGGCCGATCGCCCCGCAATCGGCACGCCTTCCGGGCACACCCGGGTGGTCGCCGGGGGACGAGGACGTGCTCACCGTCAATGTCTGGACCCCTGCCCTCGCCGGCGAACGGCTGCCCGTCCTGGTCTGGATCCACGGCGGCGCCCATACCTTCGGTTCCTCCGCGCAGCCCGACTTCGACGGTGTGGTTCTGGCCCGGGCCGGACTGGTCGTGGTCACCGCCAACCACCGGCTGGGCTTCGAGGGTTTCGGGCACGTACCGGGCGGCGCGAGCGCCGGCCTGCCCGACAACCGGGGCCTGCTCGACCAGGTCGCCGCGCTGCGCTGGGTCCGGGACAACATCGCGGGCTTCGGCGGTGACCCCGACAACGTCACGGTGGCGGGCCAGTCCTCCGGTGCCACCGCCGCGGCCTGCCTGATGGTGATGGATCGCGCACGGGGCCTGTTCCGCCGCGTCATCGCACACAGTCCCGCGGCTCCGATCCACTCGCGTGAGCTCGCCGCCGCGACGACGGCCGAAGTCGCGGCGGCGGCCGGCTGTCGGGTCACCGCCGAGGCGCTGACGGCGGCTACGCCCGGCGCGCTGGTGGCCGCTTGCGATCGGGTCGTCGACGACTACCGGCGCAATCCACACTCCGGCCGCCGGCACTACGACCCGGTCATCCACGCACCGGTGGTCGACGGCGACGTGCTGCCCGCCGACCCCCTCACCGGCCTGGCCGACGGCCGGGCGCGGGGAGTGGACCTGCTGGTCTGCCACACCGCGGAGGAGTATTGGCTCCTCGACGCCGTGGGCAGCAGTGCGAAGGTCACCACCGAACGGCAACTGGCTGTCTTCGCAGCCGACTTCGGCCTGTCCGAGGACCTGGTGACGGCGTACCGCGCGGCGATGCCGCAGGCGCCGGTCCTGGACGTCTATCTCACGATTCTCGGCGAGGTGATGTTCGGCGAGTACAGCCGGCGCCTGGCCGAACGGCACGCCCGCGCGGGTGGCCGGGCCTTCCTGTCCCGCTTCACCCGCCGTCCGAGCGCCCCGGGTGCGGTGCCGCGCGCCTGGCACTGCGCGGACGTGCCCTTCGCGTTCGGCAACCTCGATCTCGACGAGGTGCGATTCCTCATCGGCGGCCCACCCGACGACGCGGACCGCGGACTCTCGCAACGCATGGTGCGTGCCTGGGCCGCCTTCGCCGCCGGCGGCGACCCCGGCTGGCCGCATCTGGACGACACGAGCCGGCACACCCACATCTGGGATACGCGGGACCGGCCCCACGCACCCGTCCACGCACCCTGGACCGACGTGGACTTCGGCCCGTTGCACCCGTGATCACGCGCTCGACCCCAACGGCCCGCCGTCCCGGGCGCGGGCGCCCGGGCCGCGTATGTCCGCCCGTCCGTCCGTCCGCCGTTCGTTCGGCGGACGTCGGGCGGGGAGGAGCGCGCGTCGGATGTGATGGGTGGCGGCGCGAGGGTTCGGCGCGCCGGGCGTTCGGTCGGCGGGGACGGCCCGTACCGGTGGGGTAGTTGATCGGAGTCGACCGATCGGCGTCGGAAGCGGCGATGGTTTCGGTATTGGTGGGATGCGCCACATTCGACGACGGTGAGCCCCGGGTTCTCCGGACTTGACGGGCGTCGATGATCAAGTGTCCGTATTGCCCTATCGACAGTTTCATGCGTTTAACTTAGGCTCACCTAAGTCCCGGCGTGCCGCTCTGTCGACGTGCCCACCTTTCATGTCTTTTGCACGCCTGACAGGCGACTGCCCCGCACGATGGGAGTGGTATGTCGCAGGGTCTTCCTGATGACGCACCGTTGGTCCTCGACCTCGCCGGCTTCCGCTTCGGATCGTTCGACCAGGCCGCGCCGGTCGTACTCCGCGGGCACCGCGTGCGCGTCGACGGGCGGGGCGCGGTCGGGGAGTTCGCCTCGCGTCGGTCGTGTGTCCCCGATGGATCGAAGGGATGACGCGCGTCGATTCGGGCCTGGCCGCCGTCGAGCACGTCGTGCCCACCGGCGCGGAGGTCCGACGCCGGCGGGTGGTGGGTCTGGTCGCGCTCGTGGTGGTCCTCGTGGTCGCTGCGCTGGTGTCGCTGGTTGTCGGCGCGCGGGCGTTGAGTCCGGCCGAGGTGTGGCACGGGTTGTTCGCGGCGCCGGACGCGGACCAGCGGCAGAACGAGGTCAGGCTCATCGTGCAGACCGTGCGGGTGCCCCGGACGGTGCTCGCGATCGTGGCGGGCCTCGCGCTGGGGGTGGGCGGGGCGCTGATCCAGGGCTACACCCGCAATCCGATCGCCGACACGGGCTTGCTGGGGGTGAACGCCGGCGCCTCCTTCGCGGTGGTCTCCGTCGTCTCCGTGTTCGGGTTCGCCGACCCGACGCAGTATGTCTGGTTCGCCTTCCTCGGTGCGGGGGTTGCCGGTGTCGTCGTGTTCGGATTGGCGAGTATCGGCCGGGGCGCCGGCAACCCGTTGACGTTGGCACTGGCCGGGCAGGGCATCACGGTATTCCTCGCGGCGATGACCACCGCGGTCGCGTTGTCGGACAAGGCGTCGCTGAACGCGCTGCGGTTCTGGAACTCGGGCTCGGTGGCCGGTGTCGGATTCGACGTCATCCGGCCGGTGACCGTTTTCGTCGGGGTCGGGTTGGTGTTGGCCCTGGCCACGCTTCCCACCATCAACCTGCTCAACCTCGGTGACGACGTGGCGCGGGGGCTGGGCGTGAACATCACGCGAAGCCGGATCATCGGCATCGTCGCCATCACCCTGCTGGCGGGCGCGGCGACCGCGGCGTGCGGTCCGATCGCGTTCCTGGGTCTCATGGTGGCCCACGTGGCCCGGTATCTGACCGGGCCGGACTACCGCTGGTCGGTGCCGTACGCGGGTCTGCTCGGTGCCGTCGTGCTCCTGGTCTGCGATGTCGTGGGGCGGGTCGTGGCGCGACCGGGCGAGTTGGACGCGGGTGTCGTCGTCGCCCTCCTGGGCGCCCCGTTCTTCGCGGCCTTGGTGTGGCGCGGAAAGTTCAAGAGGACATGAGCGCGACAGACGTCGAACGATCGTCGATACCGGGTGTACGGCTGGGGCACGTGTCGTTCGTGTGGCGACCCCGAATGGTGCTCGTCACACTGCTGTTGGCGGCGGCGACCTTCCTGGTGTTCTGCCTGTCCATCGGCATCGGGGACTTCCCCATCGGGCTGCCGCAGGTGGTCGCCACCATCTTCGGCCGGGGTGAGCAGGTCGACGAGTTCGTGATCATGGACCTGCGGATGCCGCGTGCCATGGCCGGTCTCGTGGTGGGGATCGCGCTGGGGGTGTCCGGGGCGATCACCCAGTCGATCGCCCGCAATCCGTTGGCCAGCCCGGACGTTCTGGGCGTCACCGGGGGCGCCAGTGCGGTCGCGGTGTTCCTGGTGACGGTTTCGGGCGGGGCATCCGCGGCGATCGCGGGCACCGTGGGGCTGTCCGCGGCGGCGCTCGCGGGTGGTCTCGGCGCGGGTCTGCTGGTGTACGTCCTGTCGTGGCGGCGCGGGATCGACGGCCTCCGTCTCATCCTGATCGGCATCTCGGTGAGCGCCGTGACTCAGGCCGTCACGACCTGGCTGCTGGTCTCGGCCGACATCAGGGATGTGGCCCGGGCCCAGGCGTGGTTGGTCGGCTCGCTGGAGGATCGGTCGTGGGACGAGGTCCGGATCGCGCTGTGGTGCACGCTCGTCCTGATGATCGTCGTGGCGGTCGTCGCGTTCCAGTTCAAGCCGCTGCACTTCGGCGACGACGTCGCCGCGGGCCTGGGCGTGCGGTATGGGGCGGTGCGCGCGGTCCTGCTGTTGTGCGCGGTACTGCTGGCCGGTGTGGCGGTGAGCGCGGCGGGTCCCGTCCCGTTCGTCGCGCTGGTGGCGCCACAGGTGGCGATGCGGCTGGTGCGATGTCCGACACCGCCGATGGTCGCCTCCGCGCTGGTGGGGGCGTTGTTGCTGATCGGCTCGGACCTGGTCGCGCGTACGGCGTTGCCGATCACCCTCCCGGTCGGTGTGGTCACGGCCGCGATCGGCGGACCGTTCCTCGTGTATCTGCTGGTACGGGCGAATCTCAGGTAGCCGACGGGGCCGGTGCGGGCAGCCGCGAACCATGACGAGCCGAGACGGCGGACACAGCGCATTTCGTGGATGCAAGGTCGAGCAAATCCGAGACAAGGGGACGTAGTGGCCGCTCAGTTCATGACCGAGACCGAAGACGAGTCCGAGGTCGGGCACGTGTCACGGCTGGCGGCCGAGGGCGTCACGGTGGGGTACGGCGGCCGGGTCGTCATCGACGGCCTCGACGTGGTGATACCGCCACGGCTGGTCACCACGATCATCGGGCCCAACGGCTGTGGGAAGTCGACCCTGTTGCGGACCCTGTCGCGGCTGCTCAAGCCGACCAAGGGCATGGTGCTGCTGGACGGCGACGACATCGGCAGGCTCAAGACCAAGGAAGTGGCCAAGAAGCTCGGGCTGTTGCCGCAGGCCCCGGTCGCGCCGGAGGGGCTCACGGTGGCCGACCTGGTCGCCACGGGCCGCCATCCGCACCAGAGTTGGCTGCGCCAGTGGTCGTCGGACGACGCCGCCGTGGTGGAGCGCGCGCTGGCCATGACCGGGGTGGCCGACCTGGCGGACCGCCCGGTCGACGCGCTGTCCGGCGGTCAGCGTCAGCGGGTCTGGATCTCGATGACCCTGGTCCAGGGCACCGACCTGCTGTTGTTGGACGAGCCGACCACCTACCTGGACCTGGCGCACGCCATCGACGTACTCGACCTGGTGGACGACCTGCACGAGGCGGGGCGCACCGTGGTCATGGTCCTGCACGATCTCAACCTGGCCACGCGCTACAGCGACAACCTCATCGTGATGAAGGCGGGGTCGATCCTGGCGCAGGGGCACCCGCGGGACGTGATCACCGCCGACTTGCTGCACGAGGCGTTCGGACTGCGTGCGCGAGTGATCGACGACCCGGTGGGCGACCGACCGTTGATCGTGCCGATCGGCCGTACGCACGTCGTACTCGGCCAGGGGTCCGACGAAGATCAAAAATAGGAAGACCAACGACAATTTAGGCTAGCCTTGCCTAAGTTGTACCTGTATGGTTTGCCTGCCCTTTAACAAGAGGGGCGGCGAACGGCACGAAAGCAAGGGATTTCGGATGCTCCACCATCGAACGACGCGTATGGGGTCCCGGCGACGGTTGGCGGCGATATTGTCCGCCGCGGCGCTCGGAGTCGGCCTTCTCGCGGGTTGCGGGTCCGACTCGGACGACAAGGACAAGAAGGCGGACACGTCGAGCGGCAACGCCCCGGTCGCCGCCGCCGACGGCGTCTTCCCGGTCACGGTGGAGCACGCGTTCGGATCCACGAAGGTGGCGAAGGCCCCCAAGCGGGTCGTCTCCGTGGGCTACACCGACGACCAGGCCATCCTGGCGCTCGGCATCAAGCCGGTCGGCATGGTCGACCAGTACCCCAACCCGCCGGGCAAGACCCCCGACGTCAACACCCAGTGGGCCTGGACCAAGGACAAGTGGGGCGACACCCGCCCCGAGGTCGTGATGAACAACGGGGACTCCGCCCCCAATTACGAGAAGATCGCCGCGCTGCGGCCGGACCTGATCATCGCGGTCTACTCCGAGATCGACCAGGCCGCCTACGACAAGCTCGCCAAGATCGCCCCGACGGTGGGCCGCACCAAGGCCGAGAAAGAGCCGTTCAGCGCGCCGTGGCAGGACAACGCGATCCACATCGCCAAGGCGCTGGGCAAGTCCGACGAGGGCACCAAGATGGTGCAGGGCATCCAGGACAAGCTGGACGCGGCCCGCAAGGCGCACCCGGAGTTCGCCAACCAGACCGCCGTCGCGGTGTCCTGGTACAAGGACTCGGTCGCGCCGTTCACCACCACCGACGTGCGCGGACGATTGCTGACGGGCATCGGCTTCAAGGGTGCGACGGAGATCGACAAGATCGCGGACGGCAAGTTCTTCACGGTGCTCTCCCCCGAGCGCATGGATCTGCTCAACGTCGACCGCATCTTCGTCATCAACGACCAGGTGGACCAGGACGCGCTGAAGAAGTTCCAGCTCTTCACCAACCTGCCCGCGGCCAAGAGCGGGAAGGTGTCGTACCTGCTGGACGGCGAGGGCCCGGCGGTCGGCGCGGCCATGTCCCAGGGCACGTTGCTGTCCCTGCCGTACGCCATCGACGAACTCGTCAAGGCGGCCGGCTAGTCATGTCGATCGGCATAATCCGTCCCCGGTCCACCTCGGGCCGGGGATGAGTACCACCGACACGCGTCCGGCGCAGGCGACCCTGCGCACGGCGACCGGACGCCGGGCCACCCGATGGGTCGCGGCGCACTGCCGCGAAGTGCCGTGGCTGACCGCCGGAACCGTGCTCACCACGGTGGCCGGGGCGGCGCTCCAAGTGCTTCCCGTGCTCCTGCTCGGCCGGGTGGTCGACGGCGTGATCGAGGGCGAGTCACGCTCGATCCTGGTCACCATCGGGCTGTTGCTGGGAGCCGCCGCGATCCTTGGCGCGGCGGCCGGCGCCGCGTCGACGTACCTGATCGGACGACTGGGCGCGGACCTGCTCGCGCGGCTGCGCGAAGGCGCGGTCCGGGCGGTGCTGGGCATGCCGAGCGCACGCGTCGAGCAGGTCGGCCGAGGCGACGTGCTCTCCCGGGTCGGCGACGACGTGGCCGTGCTGTCCAAGGGCATCCGAGCGGCCGTCCCCACGGTGTTCTCGGCCGGAGTGCTGGTCGTCATCGCCACGGCCGGTATGTTCGGACTGGACTGGCGACTGGGACTGGCGGGCGCCGGCGCGTTGCCCGCGTACGCGCTGGCCCTGCGCTGGTATCTGCCCCGGTCCGCCCCGCTCTACCGGAAGCAGCGGGTGGCGCAGGCCGACCGTGCGCAGGCGTTGATCAGCGGGTTGGACGGGATCGACACGGTACGGGCGTACCGCCTCGAGGACACCTTCCGGGAGAAGGTCACCCGCGAGTCGTGGCGGGTGCGCGAACTCGGCATCGAGGTGTTCCGGTTCTTCGGCCGGTTCGTCGGCCGGGAGAACCGCGCCGAGTTCATCGGGCTGGTCCTGATCATCGTGGTCGGGTACGCCCTGTTGGAGGCCGGTGCCGCCACCCTGGGCGAGGTGTCGGCGGCCCCACTGATGTTCCACCGGTTGTTCACTCCGCTGGGCTCCATCATGTTCACCTTCGACGAGGCGCAGAAGTCGGGCGCGAGCCTGACCCGGCTGGTCGGGGTGCTGGAGGAGGCGGGCGAGGATCGACTGGTGGGCGACGCGGGTGTCGCGACCGTGGGCGTCGGGTCCGCGCAGGGCGCGCCCTCGGGCGTCGCGGCTGCCGGCATCGGATCCGCGGAAGTCGCGTCCACGGGCCGCGCGTTCGTGGACGGCGCGCCGTACTCGGTGACGGTGCGAGGGCTGACGTTTCGCTATCCCGACACCGAGGAGCCGGTTCTGCGGGACGTCGACCTGACGATCCCGGGCGGTGGTTCGCTCGCGCTGGTGGGGGCGACGGGTGCGGGCAAGTCGACGCTGGCGGCGCTGATCGCGGGCATCGGCACGCCGCAGGCCGGGTCGGTGTGCGTGGGGTCGACCGACCTCGCCGATCTGGACGAGGCCGGGGCGCGGGCCCTGGTGAGCATCCTGACCCAGGAGACGCACGTCTTCTCCGGCTCCCTCGCCGACGATCTGCGGCTGGCCGCACCGGCGGCGACGGACGCCGAACTGACGCACGCGTTGCGTACGGTCGGCGCCGACGGCTGGCTCGACGCGCTGCCCGACGGGCTGAACACCGCGGTCGGCGAGGGCGGCGAACGCCTGGACGTCACCAAGGTCGCCCAGATCGCGCTGGCCCGGCTGGTACTGGGCCGGTCGCCGGTGGTGGTGCTCGACGAGTCGACCGCGGAGGCGGGCAGCGCGGGCGCGGCCGAACTGGAGCGGGCCGTGCGAGCCGCGTGCGCGGGCCGGACCACGTTGTTCGTGGCGCACCGGCTGACCCAGGCGATGGCGGCGGACCGGATCGCCGTGTTGGACGCGGGACGCGTCGTGGAGGAGGGAACGCACGAGGAGTTGGTGGCGCTGGGCGGGCGGTACGCCCGGCTGTGGCGGGCCTGGCGAGAAGGTGGTTGACGGGCGGCTCCGTCCATCCCGCGAACTCCGCCGACCCCGCGAACCCTGTGAACCCCGAGAGCTCCGCGAGTCCCGCGAACTCCGCCGACCGGAAAGCGAATGCCCGTCACCTCGATGAACACTCCCGACACGCAGCGGCCCCGCTCGGGGTCCGCCATCCTGCGCACCGCGATCCGTCGCAACGCCGGCGCCATGACCTGGGGCACCGTCCTCATGGGCATGTACCAGGCGGGAGAGACCGCCTTCCCCATCGCGATCGGCCTGATCGTCGAGCACACGTTGCGCGACCGAAGCCTGGGCTCACTCGCCCTGGCGATCGCCGCGCTGGCCGTGATCATCACGACCGTGTCGTTGTCGTGGCGGTTCGGGATGCGCATCCTGCAGAAGGCCAACACGACCGAGGCGCACCACTGGCGGGTGGAGGTCGCGGCTTGCGGTCTCCAGCCGGTGGCCAGGGACGTCGACCTCAAGTCCGGCGAGGTGCTCACCATCGCCACCGAGGACGCCGACCAGACCGCCGACATCATCGAAGTGGTGCCGCTGCTGATCAGCTCCCTGGTCGCGGTACTGGTCGCGGCGATCGCGCTGGGCCTGGCCGACATCCGGCTCGGCCTGCTGGTGATCGTGGGGACCGTCGCGATCCTGTCCATTCTGAGTGTGATGTCCAAGCGCATCGGCGCCAGTACGCGCGAACAGCAGGCCCGGGTGGCCCGGGCGGGCGCGAAGGTCGCCGACCTGATCACCGGCCTGCGCCCGCTGCACGGCTTCGGCGGCAACCACGCGGCGTTCCTGTCCTACCGCAAAGTCAGCGCGGAGGCGCGGCGGCAGGCGATCACCGTGGCCAGGGTGAACGGCGCGTACGCGGGTACCGCCCAGGCCCTCAACGCGATCCTCGCCGTAGCGGTGACCGTCACGGCGGGTCTGTTGGCGTTCGACGGGGCGATCACGATCGGCCAACTCGTCATGGCCGTGGGGCTGGCGCAGTTCATCATGGAACCGCTCAAGCTCTTCTCGGACATGCCGAAGTACGTGATGATCGCGCGCGCGTCGGCCGAGCGGATGGCGCTGGTGCTGGCCGCGCCGCCGGCGACCATCCCGGGCTCGGAGCGCCCGGCGTCGGGCGGAGACCTCGAAATCGACTGCGTGCGATACGGGTCGCTGCACAAGGTGAAGTTCCGGGTAGGCCCCGGCGAGTTCGTGGCGCTCGCCGCCTACCAGCCGCGCGCGGCGGCCGAACTCGCGTCGATTCTGGCCGTACAGGTCCCGCCCGACGCCTACGAGGGAGTCGTACGGGTCGGCGGGCGGGAGATCGCGGACCTGTCGATCGAGGCGGTCCGAGAACACATGCTGGTGAACCCGTACGACGGGGAGATCTTCGCGGGCACGCTCCGTACGAACATCGACCCGTCGGGCGGCAGTCGGATGATCCCCGAGGCCGTCGAGGCGTCGATGCTGACCGACGTCGTCGCCCTGCACCGCGAAGGACTCGAGTACGGCGTCCGCGACCGCGGCGCGAACCTGTCCGGAGGGCAGCGGCAACGGCTGTCCCTGGCCCGCGCCCTCGCCGCCGACACCGACGTCCTCGTCCTGCACAATCCGACGACGGCCGTCGACGCGGTCACCGAACAGCTCATCGCGCGCAACATCGCGAAGCTGCGCCGAGGCCGCACGACCATCGTGATCACCGGCAGTCCGGCCCTCCTGGACGTCGCGGACCGTGTGCTGGTCCTGGACGACGGCGTCATCACGGCCGAGGACACCCATCGGAACCTGCTCGCCACGGACGCGGACTACTGCTCGGCCGTGGCTCGATGACGTGGGGGCGACGACTCGTCGCGTGGCGGACGATCGATGGTGCGGGCGCCGATCGATCTGTGGGTGTCGATCGATCGTGTGGGTGTCGATCGGCGGGTGTCCTGCGGGAGGATGACCCACATGCAATTCCTCTTGATCGCCCACGACGGAACCGACGAGCACGCCGCGACCCGTCGGCTCGCGGCCAGGCCACGGCACATCGAACTGGGTGACACGATGGTCGCCGCGGGGCGAATGTTGTTCGGTACGGCGATCCTCGACGCCGATGGACGGATGATCGGATCGATGTTGGTCCTGGACTTCCCCACGCGCGCGGAGCTCGACGCCTGGTTGGCGGTCGAGCCGTACATGACCGGCGATGTCTGGCGGGACGTCGACATTCGCCCGTGTGCGGTGGGGCCGTCCTTCGGCGGCGCGGCGGGGTCTCGGCCGGGGCCGCGCTGAGCGCACCCGAAGCGCGTGGAACGACTCGACTGGCTGCCCGCCGTGCTCGCGTCGCTGGACCGGCCGTTCCTCATCGAGCGACCGGATGAACTCCGCGACCTCGTCGTGGCACTGGCCGACCGGCTCACGGACTCGGCTCGGCGGACTCCACCGCAGGCGTGAGGGACGCCGGCGGCCGATACCGTGTCGGGCCGGCCCGGCCCGCCTGCGTAGAGTCTTCGGGTGACTCGACACGACATACCTGATCCGCACCTGTCCATGCTGACCGTGCCGCAGGCCGTGTATCTGCGCGAGCTGACGGCCGACTTCTTCTTCACCCGGCATGGGGTGCGCCCGGCCGTCGAGGGCGATGTCGTCGAGCACGCGGGCCGTCTCAGCCCGCTGAAGAACCTGGCGCAGCGGTGTCGCGCGGTGGGCGAGGAGCAGTGGCCCGCGCTGGTGGAGCAACACTTCGGCAACCTGGAGACCGCGTCCCGGGGTGAGGAGAGCACGCAGGAGTTGCTGCGAGCGGCTTATCCGCGGCTGCTGCCCGACGACTTCTTTCCCGCGGACGCCGCGTCGGGCTTTCGCTACGTGCAGCCGGTGGCCGAGGGGCTCATCCTGGCCTTCGCACTGGACGCGCCCGCTTCCGTGCGGATCCTGACCGACCGGGACGTGGCGGGTGCCGGGCACCGGGAGTTGTGGACGGCGGGCGTGGCGAACCTGCGGTGCGACCCCGTGGAACACGTGGAGGTGCGCGGGCCGCAGGGTGCGCTGCTGCACTCCGTCAGCGGTGGCTCCCACTTCGTCGCGAGCAGGGCGCTGGTACTGCCCGACCTGGTTCGATCCGTCACCGGACGAGAACTGCCGGCCGCCGGGGCGCTCGTCGCCGTGCCCACGAGGCACCTGTTGGCGTTCCACGCGATTGTCGACGGGACCGTGGTGGACGCGGTCAACGATCTCGGTGCGTATGCCCTCGGCGCATACGAGGACGGACCGGGCTCACTGTCCCCGAGGTTGTACTGGTGGCACCAGGGGCAGTTGGTCTCGCTCACGGTCTTCGACCACGACCGGCGCACCTTCTCCGTGGTGCCGCCGCAGGAACTGATGGAGCTGATGAGAAACCTGCGCGACCGGGACGGCGGCGGAGGCTCGGCGCCCGAGGTCGCCGGCGGCAGGACCGACGTCGAGCAACCCGAGCCCGCCACCGTCGAGCAACTCGCGCTTACCGTGGCCGAGTTCACCGCACGGCTGGAGCAGGACGCGAGCGGCTTCGCAGACGGCTTCGGGGCGGCCGTGGACCTTGCCCACGCCCGCTGTGCGGACGACGCCGCGTCGGCGAAGCTGGAGACGTGGGAAGCCTGGGTCACCGCCATGCAGGTCGGCAGCGCGTTGTTCGCCACCGCCCTCGCCCGGGAGGGGACCGTGCCGTGCCGGATCGGCGACCGCGTGCTCGCCCTCCCCGGCACCGCCACCGCCACCGGCATCGCGCCGTACGCTCATGCCCGTGCCTGGCTCGATGCCTTCTGGCTCGCGGTCGTCTGCCGCGAACAGGAGCGGATCACCACCCTGTGCCGGGTGCCGGTGGAAAATCTGCGCAGTGCCGATCCGGTCGACGACTACGTCCTCCACTGGATCGACACCCTGCAGAGCTACTGGCTCGGGCGGCCCATGGACGACATCGTGCAGAAGTTGGTCGCCACCATGAACACGTCCGGGCGAGATGTGGCCACCCGTACTCCCCGGGACTTCCTGGATCTGATCGACTATCAGCCAGTGGCTCTCTTCCATCGCCTCGTCACGAAGGAGCACGCGGCCTTCGCGGAGGCCCTCACCGAAGCGCTCGCCCACCACGACACCTACTGGAACGGCTCGCGCGCGCCGCGTGGTCGGGTGGCGCTGGGTCCGCTGGCGATGGCGTGCCTCGCGTACGAGATGGGCTTTCCCGTGGACGTCGACAAGACGTTGCCGTACCTGCCCAAGTACCTGCTGAACCGCGAGTGGCTCGGCGAGTTCACCACCTGAACCCGGCGTCGATCGACCGCCGGGTTGGGCGGGGGAGGGAAGCGGGAAGGCTCTCGACGATGGTCCGTCGCGTCGAGGGGGAATGTCCGTGGTGCGCAAGGGTGGTTCGGGTACGAGTGCCCAAAAGGGTCATCCGTTCGGTCGTCGGCCCTCCGGCGGGTGGGCCGATGTGGTGTGGGACTGGTCGAAGTCCGGTACCCGACACGCGGCCTTGAACCGGGTGTTACGCCGGCTTCCCGGTGTCGGGTCGGCGACCGCGTACCGGTTCGGCCTGGTGGAGCGGGCGCACTACGCGTACGGGGTGCGCCGGGCCACCGAGTCTGCCGCGCGTCTGGGGCATCGGGGCGTGACGGTCGTGGAGTTCGGGGTGGCCGGCGGCAACGGGCTGTTGGCGCTCGCCGAGCACGCCCGCTACTACGCCGCCGCCACGGGCGTCGCGGTGCGGGTGGTGGGCTTCGACGGCGGGGCGGGTATGCCGCCGGCCAAGGATCCCCGGGATCTGCCCTATCTGTTCGGCCCCGGCTTCTACCCGATGGACCACGAGCGCTTGCACCCCCGCCTGGGCGAGACCGAGTTGGTGATCGGCGACCTCGCGCGGACGCTGCCGGACTACCTGGACACCCACGAGCACGAACTCCGGGCCCACCCCGTCGGGTTCGTCTCCCTGGATCTGGACCACTACACCTCCACGGCGACCGCGCTGGATCTCTTCCGCAGGCCCGGTCACGGCCACCTGTTGCCCCGGGTCACCTGTTACCTCGACGATCTCCCGGGCACCATCGACCGGATCGGCGAGGCCGCCGCGATCGCCGAGTTCAACGCCGATCACCCGGACCGGGTGATCGGCCGGGTCCTGGGCCTGCGCGCGTTCATGCCCCTCGACCCCCCGTGGGCCGACCAGATCTATGTCCACCACCGTTTGGACCACCCCGACTACGCGACCCTGGAAGTCGGCGCCACCGGCGACCGCCTGCCCCTCACCCGCTGACGGCCGGAAGTGCCCGTGTGGCTCAGCGGGTCGAGTCGCGCCACTCGTGCCAGGTGAGGCCGCGCGGGGCCAGTTCGCCGGCGTGGAACGCGGTCCAGGTGGTGGTGTTGGGGCCGGTGCCGGGGGTGTCGGGGGCACTGGTGTAGAGCGGATGCCGGGTGCGTACCAGGTCGGCCAGCCACGGCTCCAGCGCGTCGAAGCCGTCCAGCGTCCATGCGCGCGCGTGGTAGACGAGGTTGCCCGGTGTCTCGCTCTCCGCGATGCCCATCGCCGGCACGTACGGGCAGATCCGGCTCCAGCAGTTGGTGACCGGCATCGCTCCCGTCCGGGTGTCGGCGTCCGTACCGGAGTACTCGCGGGCGTCGTCCTCGTGCACCAGGAAGTCGAACAACTCCCATGACGTGTACGTCGAGTTCGCGAGGCCGAAGTCGTCGTCGATGCCGTACCGGTCGGCGAGGCGGTAGACGGGAGGCACGTCCAGGGTCCAGACCAGGTTGCGGTGCACTCGACGCGGGGCGACGGAGCCGGCCAGCGGAACCTCGGCGGGGCCGAACAGCGCGAACAGGGCGCCGGCACGGATGCGATACGACAACTGCACGCGGTCGTTGGCGATCGGTGGAAGCGGGCGGGTCCGTCCGTCCAGCGGGTTCGTCCACTCCGTCAGGACGCTGCCGTCCTTCGGATCGGTGTAGAAGACGATCTCGCGCGAGACCATGTGCAGGTCGTCGGTGCCCGGCGTGTGGACGAGCCGGCGAATGTTGTAGCCCTCGACGCCGAACAGCACCCGGCCGTGCGGGAATACCTTGCCGTGAACGTCACCGGGCACGTGGTTGTGCACGGTTCCGCTGATGCGATAGAGCATGTCGCGGCCATCGGGACGGCCGAGCAGTCGCACGAAGAGTCGGGCGTTCGCGTCATCGAGCGACGCGATCAGGGCCTCGGGCGATGTCTTGCCGGGTTCCATACGCGGTGTCCGTCCGTCCACTCGTCTCGATCGGGTCCGACCCCATCCTTTCGCGGAATCCGACCCCCGGTGCGCCGTCGGTCGGATCTCGCCGTCGAGGGTGTGGGCAGGAATCCGGATCTATTCCTTGACTCGAATATTCGTCATCGTGAATACTACGGGACATGGACGCACTCCTCACCGCACTGGCCGATCCGGCCCGTTGGCGGCTCGTGAGCCTGCTGGCCGAGCGACCCCGCTCGGTCGGCGTCCTCGCCCAGCTCGCCGACGCGCGCCAGCCGCAGACCACCAAGCACCTGCAGACCCTCGAGCGCGCCGGCGTCGTCACCTCCCAACGCACCGGCCAGCGCCGCGTGTACGCCCTCCGTCCGGGTCCGCTGCGGGACCTGGCAGCCGCACTCGTGCGGCTCGCCGACACCGCGGACCGGGTCGCCGGTCCCGATTCGACCTACGAGCGCTATGGGCTCGGCCTCCACGCCGAGCGGCTCGCCGCGGACGGGACGGGGTGGGCCGACGGCCGCTCGTTCGGGTTCCGCCGATCGCTGCCCGCACGCCCGGAGTCGGTCTGGCGCCACCTGACCGAGACCGCCCCGCTCTCCCGCTGGTGGACGCCGGACGACCTGCGGGTCTCCGAACTCGTCTTCGAGGCGCGACCGGGTGGGCGGGTCGTCCTGGAGTACCGCGACGCCGAGGACGCCGACGGCACCGAACCGGTCGCAGGGCGGGCGGAGGGCGTCGTCGAGGAGGTACGCCCCGGTGAGCGCCTCGCCTATCGGCTCTCCCCACTGCTACCCGACGGCGGCCTCGCCTTCACCGCCCATGTCGAACTCGTCCTTCGGCCCACCGATACCGGCACCGAACTCGACACCCACTGGCGGATCACCGACAGCACGATCGACTCCGCGGACTTCGTCGCCGGCATCGAGATCGGCTTCGGCCAGAGTCTCGACACGTTGGCGGCGATCCTGGCCGCCGACGCACGGAACACCGCCGACACCGACAGCGGGCCCGACGACACCGACAACACCGAGTACGACGCCCACACCAGGAGCACGAAGTGACCGAGCAGACCGCCAACCGTCGGGTCGTCACCAACATCGCCCTCTCCCTCGACGGCCACTACGCCGGGCCGGACAACCCGCTCGACATGAGCTGGGTGATGCCGTACGCGCACACCGACGTCGCCCGCGACCACCTGACCGCCCTCTGTGAGCCGGCGACGACGGCCCTGCTCGGGCGGGTCAACGCCGAGGGCTTCCTCGGCTTCTGGCCCACCGTCATCGACATGGAGGGCGCCGACCCGCGCGACGTGGGCTTCGCCGAGTGGCTCGTCGAGGCCGACAAGGTGGTCCTCTCCTCCACCCTCGACCAGGCGCCCTGGGAGCGGACGACGATCGTCGACAAGCCGACCGCCGAGGCGATCACCGATCTGCGGGCGACCGAGGGCGGCGACATCCTCGTACTCGCGAGCGCTAGCGTCATCAAGGCCCTGCTGGCCGCCGACGAGGTCGACCGCCTCGCGCTCACGATCTTCCCCCTGTTCCTCGGCGGCGGACCGCGCCTGTTCGACGACGGCCTGCCCACGGGGAAGTGGGAACTCGTCAGCCAGACGGCGGGCGAACACGGCACGATGTCCGTCGTCTACGACCGCATCCGCTGACCCGGCCGCTCGAGAGCACCACCGCGACCGTGTCGGTGAGTCGAGCCCCCGCACGGCCGCAGGCCCCGGAACCCGTGTTCGGGTTCCGGGGCCTGTGTGTGTGCAGGTGCCGTCGGCATGGCCGCCGCTCGGCCGGTGGTTCAGGCCGTGGCGGGGCGTCGGCCGTCGCTTACAGGCCGCGGGCCAGGCGATCGGTCAGCAGGCGGGTGAAGCGGGCCGGGTCGGGCAGGTCGCCGCCCTCGGCGAGCAGCGCGCCGCCGTACACCAGCTCGACGACGTCCGCCAGCGCCGGGTCGTCGGCGTTCGCCTCGTGCGCCGAGCGCAGCGCGGTGATCAGCGGGTGCGTCGGGTTGAGCTCCAGAATGCGCTTGACCGGGGGCATCTGCTGACCCATCGCCCGGTACATCTTCTCCAGGGTCGGGGTCATGTCGTTGGCGTCGCCGACGATGCACGCCGCCGACGTGGTCAACCGCGACGACAGCCGGACCTGCTTGACCTGCTCGGACAGGGTGGTGGTCAGCCACGGCAGCAGGGCGGCGAAGTCCTGCTCGCGCTTGGCCTTCTCCGACCCCGCCTCCTCGTCGCCGTCGGCCGGTTCGTCGAGGTCCACCTGTCCCTTGGCGATGGACTGCAGGCTGTGCCCGTCGAAGGCCGGGACCTGGTCGACCCAGACCTCGTCGACCGGGTCGGTGAGGATCAGGACCTCGTACCCCTTGGCGGCGAACGCCTCCATGTGCGGCGAGTTCTCCACCATCGCGCGGGTCTCGCCGGTCAGGTAGTAGATCGCGTCCTGACCGTCCTTCATGCGCTCCACGTACTCGCGCAGCGTGGTGGTCTTCTCCGCGTCGTGCGTGGAGGCGGCGGACACCAGCTCCAGCAGGGCCTCGGTGTTGTCGGGGTCCTCGAAGAGGCCCTCCTTCAACGCGCGGCCGAACTGGGCCCAGAACGTCGCGTAGCGCTCGGCGTCCTTGGCCTGCATGTCCTTGATCGCGCCGAGGACCTTCTTGACCAGGCGCCGGCGCACGCCGCGAATCTGTCGGTCCTGCTGCAGGATCTCGCGGGAGATGTTCAGCGACAGGTCGTGCGCGTCCACGACACCCTTGACGAAGCGCAGGTAGTTCGGCATCAGCGCTTCGCAGTCGTCCATGATGAACACGCGCTTGACGTACAGCTGCACGCCGCTCTTGGTCTCGCGGGAGAACAGGTCGAACGGGGCCTGCGACGGGATGAACAGCAGCGCCTCGTACTCGAAGTTGCCCTCGGCGCGCATGTGGATGGTCTCGGCCGGGTCGAGCCGGTCGTGGCTGATCTGCTGGTAGAACTCGCTGTACTCGGCCTCGGTCACCTCGCTGCGCGGCCGGGCCCACAGCGCCTTCATCGAGTTGAGCGTGTCGACCCCGTGCGTGGTGACGCCGTCGGCGTCGGTGCGCTCGGTGGCCATCCGGATCGGCCAGCGGATGAAGTCCGAGTACTGCTTGACGATCTGGCGGATCTTCCAATCGGCCAGGTAGTCGGCCAGCCCGTCCTCGCTGTCGGCGGTCTTGAGGTGGAGGGTGACCGAGGTACCCACGGGCAGGTCGTCGACGGCCGCGATGGTGTAGGTGCCCTCGCCGTCGGACTCCCACTCGGTGCCGGAGTCGGTGCCGGCCCGCCGGGTGCGCAGGGTGACCTTGTCGGCGACCATGAACGCCGAGTAGAAGCCGACGCCGAACTGCCCGATCAGGCTCTGCGCCGCGACGGTGTCCTTGGCTTCCTTGGCCTCCTTGATCTTCTCCAGCAGACCGGCGGTGCCGGACTTGGCGATCGTGCCGATCAGGTCCACGAGGTCGTCCCGGCTCATGCCGATCCCGGTGTCGCGGACGGTCAGCGTGCGGGCGTCCTTGTCCACGACCAAGGCGATGTGCAGGTCGGACGTGTCGACCTCGAGGTCGGAGTCGATCAGGGACTCCAACCGCAGCTTGTCCAGTGCGTCGGAGGCGTTCGAGATCAGCTCGCGCAGGAAGATGTCCTTGTTCGAGTAGATCGAGTGGATCACCAACTGGAGCAACTGACGGGTCTCGGCCTGGAATTCCAGCGTTTCGACGCTGCTACCCACCCTGGGGTCTCCTTTCGGGATGAAACATGTCGGGGTGAAACCCGACCGGATGAAAACACGACGATGAACCGATATGGCGCGGACCGGGAACGCGCGGGGCGTTCACCGCTGCCGTGCCCGGCGGCGGTGATCACACGCCCGGCGCACCTCGGCGGTACTGCGAACCACGGCGCCGACCCGCTCGGCCAGCGTCGGATGGCCGGACTGTAGATGGCCGCGAGCCTCGGCCAACGGACCCAGGAGGTCCGCGGGATCGTCCCGGCCCAGCGCCCGCCGCAGCGCGGCCAGGTCGGGCTCGGCGCCGGCCGGCAGGTCGGTCAAGGCGCCGATCTGCCCGGCCAATTGCCGCAGGCCGGCGGCGTGGGTCCGGGCCCAGCCGGCCACCGCCCGGTCACCGGCCCGCCGGTCCCGCTCGGCGGCCACCCGCTGGTCGCCGGTGGCCGCCGAACCGTCGGGCGCGGGTCGAAGCCGTAGATAGCGCCGCTCGGCCGCCTGCCGGCCGGCCACGCCCAGGGCCGGTGCCAGATCCGCCCAGCTCGTGCCCAACCGCCGGGCGGCCTCGATCAGATCGGGCTCCCAGCCGGCGATCTCCAAGCGCAGTTCGCGCAGCAGGGTGAGCGCGACCAGCACCTGATTCGCGCTCAACGGCGGGTCGGACGTATCGGGTGAACGCATCGGCTCCCGGACCGCGCGCATCGCGTCCCGGATCCGCCCGAGGGCCACACCGGTGTCCAGGGCGGTCGGGGCGGCGGGGGCACGGCCGGATGCCGTGCCGAGCGTCGGCCCCGAGTCGCGCTCGTCGTTTCCCATGTCCGTGTGCCCCGTCCCCTCGCGCCCCGTTCCCTGTGTGCCCCATGGGAGTCGTCTCCTCGGCCGGAGTCGTCTCCTCGGCGACGCCATATCGTGTCGTCGTAGCGACGACACGATATGGCGGAGTGTGCGAGCGCGTCCAGACGCTCACGGTTGGTGAGCACCTCGGCGTGCGCCTCGGGCGCGTGCGATCGCGGATGCAATGGGAACTCCGCGTGACGTCGGTGCCCTCGCCGTATGAGGATGTCCACATGTCAGACAACAGCCCCTCGTTGCCCCGTCAGGTCGCCGACGCGTACGTCGACGAACTCATCGCGCTCGACCCGGTCACCGGAACCTACCTCGGTGTCCCGGCCAGCTCCGCCAAGCTGCCCGATCTCTCTCCCGCCGGGCAGGAGGCGCGCGCCGATCTCGCGCGGGCCACCCTCGCCGGGCTCGCCGAAGCCGAGCAACTGCCCGGCGCGGACAGCGACATCGAGCGGCGCTGTGCGCGCTTGCTCCGCGAGCGGCTGACCGCGCAACTCGCGGTGCACGAGGCCGGCGAGGGCCTGCGCGCCGTCGGCAACCTCGGTACGCCGCTGCACGAGGTCCGCGAGGTGTTCCCCGTGACGCCCGCCGAGACCGAGCAGGACTGGGCCGCGATCGCCGAGCGACTGCGCGCGGTGCCGGGCGCGCTGGAGGGCTACCGCGCGTCGCTCGCCCTGGGCCTGGAGCGCAAGCTGTACGCGAGCCCTCGCCCGACCGCGACGTGCGTCGAGCAACTCGGCGAGTGGGCCGACACCGACGGCAACGGACGCGGCTGGTTCGAGGACTTCGCCGCCGCCGGACCGGAGGCGCTGCGTACCGAACTCGACGAGTCCGCGCGCGCCGCCACCGCCGCCGTCACGGCACTGCGCGACTGGATGCGGGACGTGTACGCCCCCACCATCGCCGACGCGCCCGACATCGTCGGGCGCGAACGGTACGCCCTGTGGTCGCGCTTCTTCAACGGCACGGACCTCGACCTGGACGAGGCATACGCCTACGGCTGGTCGGAGTACCACCGTCTCCTGGGCGAGATGCGCGAGGAGGCCGAGAAGGTCCTCCCCGGCGCCGCGACGCCCTGGGTCGCGCTCGCCCACCTCGACGAGCACGGCACGCACATCGAAGGCGTCGACGAGGTCCGGGCATGGCTGCAGGGCCTGATGGACCAGGCGATCGACCGCCTCGACGGCACGCACTTCGAACTGGCCCCGCAGGTGCGCAGGGTCGAGTCGTGCATCGCCCCGCCCGGGAGCGCCGCCGCGCCGTACTACACGCCGCCGTCCGAGGACTTCACCCGTCCGGGCCGCACCTGGCTGCCGACCATGGGCCGGACCAGGTTCCCGGTCTACGACCTCGTGTCGACCTGGTACCACGAGGGCGTGCCCGGCCACCACCTCCAGCTCGCGCAGTGGACGCTCGTCGCGGGCGACCTGTCCCGCTACCAGGCCACCATCGGCGGGGTGAGTGCCAACGCCGAGGGCTGGGCACTGTACGCCGAGCGCCTGATGGACGAACTCGGCTTCCTCACCGACGCCGAGCAGCGCCTGGGCTACCTCGACGCCCAGATGATGCGCGCGACCCGGGTCATCGTCGACATCGGGATGCATTTGGAGCTGGAGATCCCCGCGGACTCCCCGTTCCACCCCGGCGAGCGTTGGACTCCGGAACTTGCGCAGGAGTTCTTCGGTATGCACAGCAGTCGGCCCGCCGACTTCGTGGAGAGCGAGCTCACTCGCTATCTGACCATTCCCGGGCAGGCCATCGGCTACAAGCTCGGCGAACGCGTCTGGCTCCTGGGTCGCGAGAACGCGCGCAAGGCCCAGGGCGCGGCCTTCGATCTGAAGGCCTGGCACATGGCGGCGTTGTCGCAGGGGTCGCTGGGGCTCGACGATCTGGCGGACGAGCTGTCCTCGGTGCCGGCTCCGTAGTCCCGCGGGTCGGGCCGGCGCGGGCCACGTTGTCGGCCCGCATCGGGGAAGGCGTGGTGGTGGGTCCCCAGCCGGACACGCAGGACCCGCCACCGGCCGTCGGCGGGCCGAGGCGGGCCACCGTGTCGGAGGCGACGGCGGATGCGGCGTCGGACGGTGTGTCCGGCGGCGCGTCCGCCCGTCGTGTTCGAGGACGTCACTCGGCATCGACCCGCGACGGCGGGTTCGGGGGTATTCGGGGCGCGTTGGTGAGGCGGAGTTCGCGGACGAGTGCGCGGACCGCGGCGGACGCGGCGAGTTCGGGCGTGGTGAGGTAACCCACCGAGCGGGTCGGGCGCTTCGGGCCGAGGTCGGCGATCTCCACGGAGGGCGGCGCGTCGGCGAGGGAGAGCGCGGGCATGATCGCCATGCCGAAACCGCTTCCCACCATGGCGAGGACGGCTCCGTCGTCTTCCGCCTCCACCGTGGCGCGGGGGATCCAATCCTGGATCGCCCACCACTCGCGCGTGTACGAGGAACAGTTCTCGGACCAGTCGACCAACGGCAGTGAGCGCGGATCGGGATGCCCGGCGGGATGCACCAACGCGTAGGGCTCCTCCAGCAGGACGCCGCCGACCAGGCCCGGCGGCGTCGGCGTCGCCGTCTCCAGGGTCGCGATGCCCACGTCCGCGCGCCCCTCGGCAACCTCCCCGGCGGTGCCGGGACCGATCTCGCGCACGATCCGCACCCGTGGTTCGATGCCCGGGTGGCGGGCGGTGAGCCGGGCCAGCACCGGCGGCAGCAGGTGCAGGGCGGCGCTGCGGAACGCGGCGATGTGCAGCGACCCGCGGACGTCCCCCTCGTCCATGCCGGTGCCCCGACCGGCGCCGCGTGCGTCGGCGACCAGCACGTCCAGCATCCGCAACACGCGCCGCGCGTGGGCCGCGGCCGTCGTACCCGCCGGCGTGGGTCGGGCCCCGGTCCGGCCGCGTTCGAACAGGACCGCACCGACCTTGCGTTCGATGCCGCGCACCGCGTGCGAGACACCCGATTGAGTGGTGCCCAGCGCCGCGGCCGCGGCCGAGAACCCTCCCTCGTCGGCCACGGCGACGAGGATCCGCAGCTCTTGCGGAGAAAGGTCGGCTCGGGCCGTCATCAGGGCTCCCACCTGCTGCCATGAGCGTGGCTCATGGAAACGAATCGGTCATGAGCGCAACCCTCTGCCCGGCCCGCCCATTCCCGCATACGGTCCGTGCCATGAACTCGCTCCCGCCGAACAGCACGGCGGTCACCGTCCAACAGATCGCCCGTCCCAGCGGCTTCCCCACGCGCGACCGGTTCCGGTTCGTCGAGACGCCGGTGCCCGAGCCGGTTCGGGGCACGGCGCTGGTCGAGAACCTGTACTGGTCGGTCGACCCGTACCACCGCGAGATGATGGACGGCGAGTTCACTCTGAACGCCCCGCTGGAGGGGCGCACGGTCGGCCGGGTCGTCGCCTCCCGAGATCCCGGGCTGGTCGAGGGCGCGCTGGTCTTCCACCGCCGGGGTTGGCGCACGCACGCGGTGGTCGGTCCGGACGAGGTGCAACTTCTTCCCGAACTGCCGGGCATTCCGCCGTCCGCGCACCTGGGCCTGCTGGGCGGTACGGGACTGACCGCGTACGTCGCCCTCACCCGCATCGCTCGGCTCCGCGCGGGCGACGACCTGTTCGTCTCCGGCGCGGCGGGCGGGGTCGGCACCGCCGTCGGCCGTTTCGCGCGCCTGTTGGGCGTCGGGCGACTGGTCGGCAGTACGGGATCGGCGGCCAAGGCGGCATACCTGACCGAGCAGGTCGGTTACGACGAGGTCTTCGACTACCGGGAAGGCGCGGTCGCGGACCTGCTCGCGCGGGCCGCGCCGGACGGCGTCGACGTATTCGTCGACAACGTCGGCGGCGACCACCTCGCGGCCGCGGTGGGTGCCCTGCGCGAGCGCGGCCGCATCGTCCGGGTCGGCACGATCAGCCAGTACAACCGGCCGGACACCCCGCCCGTGTGCTTCGATCACGCGGACTTCGTGGAGAAGAGCCTGCGCATGGAGGGCTTCCTGGTCCGCGACCACGGCGACGTGCGCGACGAGTTGTACACGTTCGCGGTCCCCCACCTGCTCGATGGGCGGCTCGCGTCGGACGAAACGGTCGTCGTGGGATTCGAACGGATCGTGGAGGCGTTCCTGTCCATGCTGCGCGGCGGCAACACGGGGAAGATGATCGTCAAGGCGGCGGACGCATAGGGTAGTTCGGGCACCGGGTGACGGACACCAGGCGGTGCGGGCTGCGGCGGATCCTGGTCGGATGGTGTACTCGGCGAGGGGATGCCGAGGGGAGTGGGCGAATTCGGCGACGAGGCGATCACCCTCCCCGAGGGCCGAGTGGGCCATCATGCGCAGATGGACGAGGTGTTCGACAGGTTGTTTCGGGCCGGTCGGGAGGCCGTTCTCGACGGGGCGGTCCAGGCGCAGGAACCGCCGAGGGTGAACGGACCGCGATGGGGAACCTCGATCGTCCTGAGACCGGAGGCCGCCGGCACGGATCGGGTGCACGCCCTCGCGTTCGAGGCACTGGCCGCCACGGGAAGCGGGCACTGGCCGACCGGCGCCCGCGGCTCGGCCCACATCACCGTCCGCGCGGTGGAGCCGCACCGCACGCCGATCCCCGCGGACGATCCGGCGGCGGCACGTTACCTCTCTGCGCTGCGCCGAGCCGCGGCGCGGTGTCCGAGCATCCGCTTCCGGGTGCGGGGCCTGACCTTGACGGCGAACAGCGTGATGTTGTGTCTGGGGCCGGAGGACGGCTGCGCCGACGAGTTCGCCGGGGCTCTCGCGCGGACGTTGGGCGCGGACGGGTGGCTCGAGGCGGACCACCCGCGCGACGTCTGGTATCTGACGTTGGTGCACTTCGCCGGCCCGATCGACCGCCCCGAGGCTCTCGTGGACTGGGTTGCCGCTCGGCGGAGGTTGGACCTGGGCGGGCTCGACGTGGATCGGGCCGAGCTTGTCGCGTGGCGCTTCGACGGGGTTCGGGTTGTGCCGGACGTCCTCGGGGCCGTCGGCATGCGGACCCCGGGTGCGGGTGCGGCCCCGGCACCGGATGGCTCGGGGCGAGGGCCGCATCGGGATGGTCGGTGAGCTGGATTTCACCGTCGACGGCAGGGCCTTTTCCTGACCCGATCGTCGAACCATCCACCCCTGCTTGCTCGTTCGCAGATCCGCCACTCCGGCTACGTCGACCACCGCAGGCGTGCGACGAAGGTCGACGCCGTCTCCACGGGCCGCGCGTGCGGACTGTGTGCGTGCACTTCCGGGGTCAGCCGTCGGTCGCGGCCCCGGCGGCGGCGAGGTGGTGGGCAAGCAGGGCGGGGTGGGTCGTCGCCCGCGTCCCGAGCGTCGAGGCCGAAGGCGAAGCGAGCGGCCGCGTTGTGGACGTCGCGTGCCTGCGGCAGCCCCGAAAGCGGACGTGTGATGTCGGCGGTGACGACCTTCAGACCGTCGGTGCCGGCACCTCGGGAGGCCGGCCACGTGGTGAGGGCGTCGTTGCCGTCGCAACCGTCAGCACCCGTTTCCCGTCGTTGCGGCCGGAGCGAAGGCCGGAGCCAGGGCCGGAGCGAAGGCCGGAGCGAGGGCCGGAGCAGGGCTCACGGAGTCAACGGCTCACGGCGGTTTCCCGCTCGATCCGTATGCGTGACAACTTTTCGGGATTGCGGACGGCGTAGAGCTCGCTGATGAGGCCGTCGTCGACGCGTAGCGCGATGACGGTGTCGACGGCGCCGTCCAGGCGGAGGATCAGGGCCGGGTGGCCGTTGACCTGCGCCGGCTGGAGGAACGCCGCGGTGTCGATCCGGCCCAGGACCCGCGCCACCGCAGCGGCCCCCACGACGGGCGCCAGTGCGGCCTGGACGACTCCGCCGCCGTCGGTCAGCAGGACGACGTCCGGCGCGATCATGTCGAGCAGGCGCTGCAGATCTCCCGTTTCGATCGCGCGCCGGAACGCCGCCAGCGCGCCGCGGGATTCGGCCGGGGAGACGACTCCACGCGGGCGGCGCGCCGCGACGTGGGTGCGTGCCCGGTGCGCGATCTGGCGGACGGCGGCCGGGCTCTTGTCCACGGCTTCCGCGATCTCGTCGTACTCCAGGTCGAACACGTCGCGCAGGACGAACACCGCCCGCTCGGTCGGGGTGAGCGTCTCCATCACCAGCAGCATCGCCATCGAGACGCTGTCGGCCAGTTCGACGTCCTCGGCCACGTCCGGCGCGGTCAGCAGCGGTTCGGGCAGCCAGGGGCCGACGTAGGACTCCTTGCGCCGGCGAAGTGTGCGCAGCCGTCCCAGCGCCTGGCGGGTGGTCATCCGGACCAGGTAGGCGCGCGGATCCCGCACCGCGTCGAGGTCGACGCCCACCCAACGCAACCAGGTCTCCTGTAGCACGTCCTCGGCGTCGGCGGCCGAGCCGAGCAACTCGTAGGCGACGGTGAACAGCAGGTTGCGGTGGGCGACGAACGCCTCGGTGGCCGGGCCCATGCCGCCGTCGCCCACGGACGGTTCGACCATGTCCCCGGTTTGCTCGCCGCGCTTGCCCACAGCCCACTCCCGTCCGCTCGCCCTCGATCGTGTCACGCACAAGACACCGGCCCCGGTTGCCTTGTGACGTGGACGGGCGGTGGCCTTCGTCACAAGACCGCGTTGTCACAGGGGTCGGGCGGCCGGCATCTCGTGTTCGTCGGAACGCCGTGCGAACGATCCGCGCGGCACGAAGCCCCACAAGTGAGGACCCGTCATGGAAACCCGGATGAACCTGTTCGACAACGAGCTCGGCACCAGGATCGGCAAGCGGATCTACGCCGTCAGTCTGCTGATCCAGGAGTCGTCGCTGCCCAAGGCCACCCAGGAACTGGTGCAACTGCGGGCCAGTCAGATCAACGGCTGCGGATTCTGCGTCGACATCCACGGTAAGGACGCCGTGTCCGCCGGCGAAACCTTCGCCCGGCTCAACCTGGTCGCCGCATGGCGCCACTCGACCGCCTTCGACGAGGCCGAGCGGGCCGCGCTGGCGCTCGTCGAGGAGGGTACCCGGATCGCCGACGCCCATGAGGGTGTGTCCGACGAGACCTGGGCCCGAGTACGCGAGCACTACGACGACGACCAGACCATCGCGCTCGTCTCCCTGATCGCGATGATCAACGCGACCAACCGCCTCGGCGTGATCCTGAACAACCAGGGCGGTTCCTACGAACCCGGCAACCTCGCCGACATCGCGGGCTGACCACCGGACGAATCGCGGCCCGGCGCGGGACCGGGTGATCCCGCGCCGGGCCGGGTTCGGTTCGTGGACACCCCGAAAGCGACGCCGAGTTCGGCGACGCGGACTTCATCCGCCTCGCCTCCCCAGCCTGATGGATGTCCCCGTCGTGTCCGCGCGTCGGGCCGGCCAGGATGGGATCGTGTACGGCGAAGACGACGACGGTGATGCGAGGAGGGGCGAGTCGATGACCGAGGAGTCGAATTCGGCCACGCCGATTTCCCTGGGGGCCACGACCGGTTCGCGCGAGTCCGAGAGTGCGGGCGTCGATGCGTTGGCGCGGGCGAACATGGCTGCGTTCGCGGCCGAGCTCGTCGAGCGTGGTTGCGCGGCCGAGGGGCTGGTCGACCTGGACGCGGCCGAGGAGGACGACGACGGGCGGGCCGAGTATCGGCTGTTCGTGGTTCGGCCGTACGAGGGCTACGAGCAGTGGATCGCCATACCCGGTGTGGAACTCGCGGTGGTTCGCGGCGCCGAGCCGGACGGACCCTGGTCGATCGAGTGCGAGGGCGATTCCTACGTGTGGGCCGACCTGGTGCAGGAACTGGCCGATGGAGCCGAAGGGTTGCGCGCCTTCGGCCGGAACGTCGCACTGCTGCGCGCCGAACTCGCCCGGCGCGGCCTGGCGTTGCGGGACGAGGAGGTGAACGTCGACGTGGATGCCTGCGGTGGACGCTACGAGGCGTTCACGCTGCGTACGCCGGCCGGGGTGGTCCGGCTCGGCGTCCCGGACCGGGAGGTGGGTCCGGGATCGCGCATGGAGCTGATGGTGGACGGACACGGGTACCTCTACGAGCAGGCGATCGAGGCGATCCTCGCCGCGGCGACACCGGCACCGTCGGCGTAGCGCCGGCGGGACCGAGCCCTCGGGCGGCACGGGCGGGCATCCACCTCCGCGCCGTGCGGCCGATCGGCCGCCGACGTCGGTCGGCGGCGCGTCGTCAGTGGTCCGGTGGTCGACTGCGCATCCGGGTCGTTGGCGCGTCCTCGATCCCTGCCGCCTCCGCGGCGGCGGCAACGAAGGAGGCGACCAGGCTTCGACGGTCGTCTTGCGCCCAGGCGACGACATCGGCCCGGCCGTCGCGGATGTGGTCGGCCCGGTCGGTGGACCCGCCGAAGATGATGTCCACCCGAGGCGCGTCGGGCCCGCGGGCGTAGGCGGCCGGTGCCATCGTGCGGATGCGCCTGGCCGACCTCGACGCCCTGAACGCGCCCTAACGGCGCCGGGGGGCGGGTATGCGCGATCATCGCCGGATGGACGCTCGTTTCCTCGGCATCGCCGAGCTGGTCGAACCCCCGTCCGTGGCGGTCGTGGTCGACGTCATGCGTGCTTTCACGGTGGCTGCCTGGGCTTTTGCCCAGGGGGCGGAAAGGATCGTGCTCGCCGAGTCACCGGCCGAAGCCCTGGCGCTCAAGGGTCGCCACCCGGATTGGGTGGCGCTCAAGGACGGCCCGCCGGCGCCCGGGTTCGACACCGTCAACTCGCCGGGCCTGCTGCGGTCCATCGACCTCGGCGGACGGACCGTTGTGCAGAAGACCACTGCAGGGACGGTCGGTGCCCTTGCGGTCAAGGAGGCGTCGCTGGTGCTGTGCGCGAGCTTCGTGGTGGCGGAGGCAACGGCTCGACTCCTGCGGACACACGAGTGTGAGAGTGTCACGTTCGTGGTCACCGGCGACGACGGGCAGGCCGACGAAGATCTGGCCTGCGCTCAATACATCGCTCGCAGGGCCACCGGGGCCGGCACGGACGCAGCCGAGTTCCTCCGCCGCGCCGGCGAGTCGCGCGCCGCCGCCGAGTTGACGGAGGGGGTGCGTGCGGGAGCCCATCCCGACGACGTCGCACTCTGTCTCGAACTCGACCGGTTCCCCTTCGCGATGGTGGCGACCTTGGAGGACTCGCTCATGGTCCTCCGTCCCCGTGCCGCGCCTTCGCCGACCGACGACGCTTCGATGCGATCGCCGGCGGTCCGACTCCCCCTGCGAGAGCCGTAACCCGGTCCCGTGCGCGGCGGCGGCAGCGGATGCGTGCGGGCCGGCCGTACGCGGATCGGGCTCGGTTGTCCCGCCGTGAGCAGGGCATCGAGCCTCGCCGCCCGGTCAGGCGGTTGGCTCCGGCGGCGCAACGCCCGCTTCGGCGGCAGGAATTCGGCGGTGCACGTCGTCGTACATGTCGAGCATCGCCATGCGGAAGATCTCGGCCTGGTGCGTGCCGATGAACGCGGTGTGCCCGAACACTTCCAAGGCGACGAGGCCGTGCATGTGCCCCCACGAGCTGAGGATGAGAGCGGCCGCGGCCGGCGGCAGATCTCCCAGACCGTCCGGTGGCAGGCCCTCCAGGTGTTTCCGGAGCGCGGGCGAGAGCGCGGGCGTGTCGGCGGCGCCCAGTTGTTCCGTGGTCAGCCCGGCGAACAGTTCCTGCTGGAAGATAGCGCTCATCCGGCGGACCGCCTGCGTGGTGGGGCCGTCGGCGGGCGCCCGGTAGTGCTGCAACGGGGCCCCGTAGATCAGTTGGAACCGTTCGGGATTGGCGATGGCCCATCGGCGGTAACCCTCGGCCGCCACCACCAGGCGCGGTACGGCCGTGTCGTGCGCGGCGTCGACCGTGGCTTGCACGGCGTCGGCCAGGTCGTCGTACGCCTTGGTGATCAGCGCGGTGACGAGGTCGTCCCGGCTCGGGAAGTAGTGGTAGAGCGCCTGCACGGTCATGCCGAGGCTCCGGGCGACCGCTCGTAGGGACAACGCGTGAGGTCCGTGTTCGGCGATGTGGCTCTCGGCGGCGCTCAGGATCTCCTGGACGGCGACGGCCCGGCGCCGCTGGCGCAGGGTGGGCACGGCCGCTGGGGCTTCTGCTGGAGGCATGCGACGACCGTACGACGAACCTTCGCGCACCGCACCAAAAATCGCACTCCGTGAAGAAAATCTAACACTGCCAAAGATTCTTGTACCTCACTAATGTCGTCCATGGAGACAGGGAAGGCGACATCGCATCCCGTCCCGAGAACGCGAAACACGTGGACGCGGAGGAGCGGTTTCTCCCGCCTCGTCGGCGCCGGCCCGGACGCCCGCTTCCGCTGCTCGGAAGGACGCCCGGCCCCACCCCCATCAGGTCGTTCCGACCTTTGTCGTGTCGTTTTCGCAGTGAGAGTGCAGAGGAGAAGTGCGTGTTCGACCGCATAGCCGAGCTGGTGGTTCGCCGGCCCAAGGCGGTACTCGTGGTCGCGGCCCTGGCCGTGGTCCTCATGGGCGTCGTGGGCTTCGGCGCGTTCGGCAAGCTGCTGGGCGGGGGCGGCTTCGACGATCCGGCCTCCGAGTCCACCCGTGCCGGGCGGGTCATCGACGAGAAGTTCGGCGGGGAGCCGAACCTGGTCCTGCTGGTCCGCCCCGCCGACGGCGGCGTCGACGGTCCCGCCGCGAAACAGAGCGGTCGAGCCCTGGTGGCGGACCTCCAGAAGGAACAGAAGCTCGACAACGTGATCTCGTACTGGGACACGGACAACCCGAACCTGCGCTCCAAGGACGGCCGCGAGGCCATCGTGCTCGCCCACGTGAAGGGCGACGACACGGAGCAGGGAAAGAACGTCAAGAGCATCGTCGACACCTACACCGGTCGGTACGGGGACGGGCTCACCGTCCGGGCCGGAGGGGCCACCGCCGTAGCCGACGAACTGGCGACACAGAGCGGCAAGGACCTCGTCCTGGCCGAGGCGATCGCCGTGCCGCTGACGCTCGTGCTGCTCCTGGTCGTCTTCGGGAGCGTGGTCGCGGCGCTGTTGCCGCTGGTGATCGGTACCGTCGCGGTCCTGGGCACGTTCGCCGTCCTCGCCGTCCTCGGCAGCGTCACCGACGTGTCGATCTTCGCGATCAACCTGACCACGGCTTTGGGCCTCGGACTGGGCATCGACTACGCGCTGTTGATGATCAGCCGGTTCCGCGAGCAACTCGCGTCGGGGGCCGAGGTGGACGACGCGGTCCGGCACACCGTGCGCACCGCGGGTCGCACCGTCACGTTCTCCGCCGCCACGGTCGCCGCCGCGCTCGGATCGCTGCTGGTGTTCCCGCAGTTCTTCCTCCGCTCGTTCGCGTACGCCGGCGTCGGGGTCATCATCGTCGCCGCGGTCGCCACCTTGTTCGTGATGCCCGCCCTCCTCGCCCTCCTGGGGCACAAGGTCGACAGCGGACGGATGCCGTGGGCGAAACTCGGGCGCACCGACGCCCGGGTGCCGCTGTGGGGCCGGATCGCCGGCACCGTCATGCGACGTCCCGCGCTCACCGCGATTCCGGTGCTCGCGGTGCTGCTGCTGGCCGCGAGCCCGCTCCTGGGGATCAGCTTCGGTACGGCCGACGAACGGGTGTTGTCCGAGGACGCGAAGACTCGTCAGGTCTCGACCGCGCTGCGGGAGAACTACAACGGCAACGACGCCGCGGCCGTGCACATCGTCATCGACGGGCCGGTGGGCGAGGCCCCGTTGGCCGCGTACGCTGCCGAACTGTCCAAGCACAGGGACGTCATCCGCGTCTCGGCCTCCACGGGAACCTACGTCGGCGGGCGCTCCACCGCGCCGGGGCCCGGCAATACTGCCCTGGGCCGCCCCGACGCCCAGCGCATCGACGTGGTGAGCGCACTGGCGCCGAAATCGGGCGCCGCCCAGGACCTGGTCGCCGAGGTGAGGTCGCTGCCGGCGCCGGCCGGGACACACCCCCTGGTCTCCGGATCCGACGCCGAACTGGTGGACTCCAAGGACTCCATCGCCGGCCGACTCCCGATCGCGGTGGCCCTGGTCGCCGTCACCACCTTCCTCCTCCTCTTCCTGTTCACCGGCAGTGTCGTGCAGCCGCTGCGCGCGCTGGTCCTGAACCTGATCAGCCTGGGAGCGGCCCTGGGCGCCATGACCTGGATCTTCCAGGACGGGCACATGGCCTCCCTGCTCGGCTTCACACCGCAGCCGATGGACACCTCGATGACCGTGCTGATGTTCTGCATCGCCTTCGGTCTCTCGATGGACTACGAGGTGTTCGTGCTCAGCCGGATCAAGGAACTCCACGATCTGGGCGAGGGGACCGAGTCCGCGGTGGTCAACGGCCTCGGGCACACGGGACGTATCGTCAGCGCGGCGGCCGCCCTGTTGGCGGTGAGCTTCTTCGCTTTCGGAACGGCCGAGATCAGCTTCATGCAGATGTTCGGCCTGGGCACCGGGCTGGCCATCCTGATCGACGCCATCGCGGTACGCGGCGTACTCGTGCCCGTCGCGATGCGGCTGCTCGGCCGTTCGGCCTGGTAGGCGCCGCGCCCGCTGCGGAAGTTCCACGACCGATTCGGGCTCGGCGAAGCCGGCCCGGCGCCGGTGGCCGCGACCTCGCCGGGGGCGGGGGCCGGCGCGCCCATGGAGAAGGACTCGGCGGCCGTCTGACCACGCGAGACCGCTGCCGTACCGTGCCCGCCTCCGCCGTCCTCGGAGGCGGGCACGCTCGTGCGGCTCGCGCTCGCCCGGCCGGCTCCGACGCCCGGGTGCTCACTCACCCGTGACGGGGAGGCACCGCACCAGGGTTCAGCAGGTCTTCCAGTTCGGCCGCGAAGAGCAGGGCGGGGTCGAACCGCATTCCGGTGAAGTGTCCGGCGAGTTCCAGGGACAGTACGCCGTGCAGCCGGGTCCAGAAGGCCAGGACCCGGCGGAGGACGGCGGATGACGCGGGATGGTCGCCCGCCCAGTGCCGATGATCGTCGAGGTGCGCGTCGAGCGGCGTCGCACGGGTGTCCGGCGGCAGCGCGGTGCAGGCGTCGAGCAGAGTCACCAGGATCTCGTCCGCGATGGCGGTGACGTCCTCGGGCGCGTGGTAGCCGGGGACGGGCGTGCCGTAGATGAGGAAGTACCGCTGAGGGTCGGCCAGAGCCCATCCGCGCAGGGCGTGGGCCGGCGCGGCCAGGTCACCACCGGAATGGGCGGCCGCGCGGAGGGTGTCGGCGAGGCTTCGGTACGCGTCCGTGATGAGTTCCGTGATCAGCTCGTCGCGGCCGGCGTAGTACCGGTAGAGCGCCGGTCCGCTCACGCCCATCTGCTTGGCGATCGCGTTGAGGGAGAGCGCGGATGCCCCCGCCGAGGCGATCTGCTCCCACGCGTGTTGCTTGATCTCCGCGCGCACCTGGGCGCGATAGCGCTCGCGCGGGGTCGCCGTGCCGCTGTCCGCCATGCCGCCGTACCTCTCCCTGAGCCAATCTGCTACATATTCAAGTTCTGGTTAGAAGATATCACCCAGGCGGTTGACGTCGATCGTGCACGAAAGTTATAACTCATAACGAACGGCAAATCATCTAAGTGAGCGTGGTGGTGCGGGTCCTTGGGATCCGTACGTCCGGCCACTCGCATCCGAGGAGAGCGTCATGTCGGCTCCATCGAACGTCGTGTCGGCCTCGCCGACGTCCCCCGAGAACGCGGCGCCGCGGAACGCGGTGGCCCGGCGCATTACGCGGGCGGTGACCGTCTCCGCGTGGGCGGTTCCGGTTATGGTCCTGGGTCAGTTCGCGCTGATCGCCGGCGTGCCGGTCATGGTGGCCCTGGTCGGCGCCCTGACTCGGGTTCGCGACCGGGCGGTGCGGGCGGGAGCCGTAATCGTGACCGTCGCGTTCGCGATCCCGCTCACCGTGTGGATGGTGCGGCCCGACGGCGCGCAGAGCCTGTCCAAGGACATCCATCCGGCGTTCGTCGGCCTGATCGTCGCCGCCTCCGCGGCACTGATCTTCACGCTCCACCGCGCCCGCCGACGTTGAGCGCTGCAACAGGCAGCGAAGCCCGTCCCGCCGGCGCACCGAACACGCGGGCCGAGGTACGGGAAGGCATCGGCCGGTGGATCGAGAACCCGGTCTGGTCGCCGGACGGGACCCGTCTGTTCGGAACCGACGCGATCTGCGTGGACGCCGGTACCCGTGAGGTGGGCTGGTACGTGCCCGCCTCGATGGCCGCGCTCCGTCCGGACGGGTCGCGCGTCGCCGCCGTGTCCAGGGACGGCTTGTCCTTCCTCGACGTGGCCGCCGGCCGGAGCGGAGCCGGCCCCTTTGCCGAGATCGAAGCCGGCCGCTTCGATCTCGGCACCGCCTGTTCCCTGCGCTGGGCAGCCGGGCGTCCGAACCGACTCGCGGTGCCGACGCGCGGCTCGGACACGGCCGCGCCCGCCGTGCACGTCGTCGACACGGATGGGCACCGGCAACAACGGCGAGATCCGCACACGGGCCTGGCAGATGTCGGCGTGCCGATCAGCTGCCGGACAGGCGGAGGTCCCCCGACCAGGTCTCGCACCGGACACGACCGGAGCCGAAAGTGATCTCCAGTGCGAGCCGCCCGGTGTACGGGTCTCGCTGTTCGTCGATTGCCGATATGGTCTCGCCGAGGTGCTCCGCGAACGGGGTCTCGCCACCGATCGGTGCCACCTCGACGCGGCCGACCTCCCGCATGTCGTATGCCGCGAAGGGGGGCGACGTCTCCACGATCAGGCACCAGTCCGAGCCGGTCGTGATGTGGGTGGCGACGCCTTCGCTGTCGAGCAGCCACACGTCCAGCGGGCCGGACGGAGCCTCCGCGCCGTACAGGTGCCAGGAAGCGAGCACTTGCTCGAGACGCCGCCCCACCAGGTACTCGGGACGCACACCGACCCCGTGCAACGGACACTCGCTCGACCTCGTCGACTTCACCCGGCGACCGTACCGTCAGGAAAACCCGCCGTTGCCCTCATGCCCTCATGGGGGGACCGGCCTCAGCCGCGGAAGGACTCCTTGCGCTCCGGGTCGGCCTCGGTCAGGGCCTTGGTGACCGCTTCGATGCCGGCGCGCAGGCCGTAGACGGGGGTATCGGGCTGCTGGCGCCAGGAGTCGTCGAGGCCGCCCGCGTCCACGGAGTCGAAGCCGAGCTCGTCGACCAGGGCTCGGACGACGTTCTTGGCCGACTCGTCGTCGCCCGCTACCGGCAGGGCCATGCGGTCGGGCCGTCCGGCCGGGAGGGGCCTTTCCAGGAGGTCCTGGGCGTAGGTGCCGTTGAAGGCTTTGATCACCGGGTGTCCGAGCTGCTTCTCGACCCAGCGGCTCTCGGTCAGACCCTCGTCCTCGATGGCGGCGATCCGGCCGTCGCGCTGCCGCGGGTAGTAGTTGTTGGTGTCGATCACGGTGAAGCCCTCGGCGGCTTCGTCGAGGAGGCCGGCCGGTAGGTCGGGCACGTTCTTCAGCGGGACGGTGACCACGACGATTTCGGCGTCTCGGGCCGCCTCGGCCACGGTGACGGGGGTGGCGCCGGTCTCCTCGGCGAGGGCCGTCAGCGTCTCGGGGCCGCGGGAGTTGGCCACGGACACCTCGTGTCCGAGGGAGGCGAGCCGACGCGTCAGGTTGCCGCCGATGTTGCCGGCGCCGATGATGCCGATCTTCATGAACGCTCCAGTGCGTGCGGTATCGAGTGTCGCGCATGCCGGAACCCCACGAGACGACATCGCATTCCCCGGCGGACCGGATGCGCGACACGAACGCGGCGCCGGGATCGTCGGCGTGGGCGCGCTGTTCACCGCGCCCGCAGGACACTGCGCAACGTCGCCGGACAGACCCGAATTCACCGAGTGCGCGATCGTGCGCCACTGTGGCCCGGCCAGGACGCCGATCCGTGTGATCAGCTCTTGGGCGGGCCGCGGTCGCGTCCGTCGGGCGGGCCTGGGCGGCCGGTGTCACGCTGCGCGCGATGTGTCGGCGGACGGCGTCGGCCCACCCCGATGCGCTCGCCGAATCCGCGCGGACTCGCGGTCGTGGCTGCGTCCGTCCACCCGGCGCTTGCGGACGCGCCAGGGCTCCGCTGATTCGTCAGGGCCGGCTCACTCGTCCTGGCCGGGCGCGACGACATCCCTGTCGGGCGCGATGACGTGGCCGCGTGGGAGACGGCCCGTCGGCGCGATCGGCTGCGTAGCCGAGGCGGGAGACCCGTGCCCGCCGCCCGGGGGACGGCAGCCCCGCGGCTCACGAGGCCCATGAATGCGTCGGCGACGGCCGTCCTCACCTTTGAGGAGGATCATGGTGGTGGGGGCCGAACCTACAGGAGGTAGGTCATGGGACAGGCACGTGAGGCCATGGACCGGCTCACCGAGGCGATGACGAAGTCCAAGGACGTCAAGTCCATCGCGGACTGTTTCGCGGAAGACGCCGTGGCCACGACGCCGGAAGGCAATTTCCGCGGCCGTGACGCGATCGCGGAGTACATGGTCGAGTTCGCCGTCGCCGTACCGGATGGTGAGTTCGAATATGAACACGAGTACGAAGTGGGTGATACCGCAATCGACGAAGGGTGGTTCCACGGGACCAACACCGGCCCGCTGAAGCTCCCCGACGGCGAGATGCTTCCGGCGACCGGCAAACCGGTCCGCATCCACGGCTGCGACGCCGGGACGGTCGAGGACGGACGGATCGTCGACTATCGGCTGTACTTCGACCAGTTGGCGTTCCTCGATCAACTGGGGTTGGCGCCCGCGACCGCGGGTTGATCCGGCAGCGCGCGCCGGCGGCCCGGGCCGCGCTCGGGCGTTCGACGCGCGAGGGGGCGGCACGGGCGCAGGGCACGCCCGGTCGCGGTTCGGGCGCGCCGGAGGCACGGCTGCTTGCGCCCACGCACCGCTGTGCCTCGACCGTCCGCGGCTACGTGCGGACACTCGGTGTGACCGCGTGCTCGGTACCGTGCCCGTGCCCGTGCCCGTGTCCTGCCCGTGCCCGCGCACATCCGCGTCCGCGTGCGCGCCCGTAGCTCCGACGGGTCCGCCCGGCTTACTCGACGGATCCCGCAGCCCCGGTCCTCATGCCTCGCCCTCCTCCACGGCCCCCGGGTCGCCGTCACCCGGACCGGGTGGACGTACAGCGGTGCCGAGGATGTGAGTGGCGGCGGGCGTCGGGATCCGGGTGTTCGGGAACGCGAAGCGGTCCATTTCGGTGACGGTGAAGCCGGCCCGGCGAATCGCGGCCTCGGTGTCGCGTGCGGTATGACAGCCACCGCACAGCAGCGGCCACACGGTCGCGTCCACAACGCGTTGCACCCGCCGCATCCGCGCACCGCCCGCTTGGACGTGTTCGAAGAACCGCAGTTGCCCGCCCGGCCGCAGCACCCGGAACCCCTCCCGAAGCGCCGCATGCGGGTCCGGCACCGAACACAGCGTCAGACAGAACACGACCGCGTCGAACGACTCGTCCTGGAACGGCAATTCGTCGGCCAAGCCGCCCCCGACGTCGACCGGGACCGCGCCGGCTCGGGCGGCCTCGACCGCAAGCGCCCGCAGCCGCGGCTCCGGCTCGACCGCCGCGACCCGTGCCACCGACGGCGGGTAGTGCTCGAAGTTCGCACCATGCCCCGCGCCGATCTCCAGCACCTCACCGGTCAGGCCGGCCAACAACCGCCTGCGGTGCTCACCGACCCCCGCCTTCTCCAGACCCGGACCGGCCACCTTCGCGTAGAACCGCGCGAACACCGGTCTGCGCACCGACCTCGCCGACGCCTTGGTCTCGTACACGATCGACCACCACCTTCCCGGCCGCCGCCGTCCGGCCGCTATCCTTGATGTGGGAGGGAGTACATAGTGAACTCTATTCACGATAACGCCGGAAAGGCCACGGCGGATGTGTCCCTGGACCGGCTGTTCGAACTCGCCGAAGTCCTGGGCAGTTTGATGACCCACGGCATCGACGCCCACGGCCTCACCGCCGCCCGAGCGCGCCTCCTGTGGGTCCTGCTCCACCACGGCCCGATGACCCAACGCGCCCTCGCCGACGCCCTCGGCGTGACTCCGCGCAACGTCACCGGCCTCCTCGACGCCCTCGAAACCGACGGCCACGTCGAACGCGTGCCCCACCCCACCGACCGCCGCGCCACGATGGTCCGGCTCACCGACCACGGCACCGCCGTCGTCACCCACCTGCGCGAAGGCCGCGACGTCATGGCCGCCGCCCTGTTCGCGGACATCCCCGAGGCTCACCTGGCAGGGTTCACGGCGACCATCGCCACGGTCACCGCCCGCCTACGCGGCACCACACCCGCGCCGGGATGCGACGGCGTGCCCGCCCCTCAACCTCCGCAGTGAACAGCGGATTCACCGCTACATGACGCACGGTCGGTGTCCCGCGCAACCGCAGCGCCGCGACGGTGTCCGGCGGGTGCGGCGTAGGCATTCGCGGGATCACCGCCATGACGGAGGTGTCGGCGTCCGCGAAGCCGGGCTGGTACGCCGGCTCGCCGGGTGTGAGCGCGGCCGGCGCCGCCATGTGGCCGCCCGCCGAACTCCCGGACGGGACAGCCTGGCGGCGATGCTGACCACCCTGCCGGCGAACGTGACCGGCCCGGGCCGGTCACGGATGCTCGCGTACGTCGAACTCCGCTCCGAGGCGGCCCGCAAGCCGTGGCCGGCCGTACTCCTGGACGAGATCGCCGCCGCCGACTTCGAGTCCTTCGCGCAAGCCTCGCGATCGACCGGGCTGCCGGTGACGCGGGAGCGCGCGACCGTGCTCACCCTGGCCTGCACGGCGCCATCCCGCACCTGCCGGCCGGTGGGCGGGAGATCCTGGCCGCAGCCGGGCTGGACGACCCGGACCGATTCGTCGCAGACCTGGTGGTCGCGGTCTTCGGGACGAGGCGACGGCCGTCACGCGCACACGATGACCGCCTTTGTACGCCCCGGCATCCCCGAAACGCAGAGATGCGGTGACCGGCAGGTCGTCGAGCGCCGGGCCCCGGCCGGTCCTGTTGCCCATGGCGGACTGCTCGTCGAACCGGCCGCGCCGCGCGCGGTATCGGAGCCAGGTGCTTGACCCTCACGTGGCGTCATGCCGCATTGTCGGTGGCGTGGAAGAGCACCTGACCGTGGGACGTGTGGCCGAGCTGGCCGGCGTGAGCGTCCGCACGCTGCATCACTATGACGAGATCGACCTCGTGCGGCCGTCCGCGCGTACCGCGGCCGGGTACCGGGCCTACTCGGCGGGCGACGTGGAGCGGTTGCGGGAGGTGCTCGCCTATCGGCGGCTGGGCTTCGGACTGCGCGAGATCGCGGATCTGGTCGACGACCCGACCACCGACGCGGTTGCCCATCTGCACCGGCTGCGCGGCCTGTTGTCGGAGCAGCGCGACCGCGCCGCCGCCATGGTGACGGCCATAGACAGGGAACTGGAGGCACGGGCAATGGGGATCAGGACGACGCCCGAGGAACAACTGAAAGTGTTCGGCGCGCAGTTGTACGAAGCCATCGGGTCCGCCTACCCGGCGACGCGGCGCACCGAGCCGCGAATCGCCGAGAGGGTGTGGGATGCGCTCGGGGACGCACGGACGGTGCTGAACGTCGGTGCCGGCACCGGCTCCTACGAACCTCCCGACCGCGACGTCACGGCGGTGGAACCGTCGGCGGTCATGCGGGCCCAGCGTCCCGCGGGCGCGGCGCCGTGCGTGACCGCCAGTGCAGAGAACCTCCCGTTCGAGGACCAGTCCTTCGACGCCGCGATGGCGTTCAGCACCGTTCATCACTGGCACGACCCGATCGCCGGGCTGCGCGAGATGCGCCGCGTGGCCCGCCGCGTGGTGGTGTTCACGCACGACGCCAGTGACACCGGCTGGCTTCACCGGTTCTGGCTCACCCGCGACTACCTGCCCGAGGTCGCCGGCCTGGTCGCCGACCGGCCATCGGTGGTCGAGTTGGCCAAAGTGATCGGGGCCCGCCTGGAGCCGGTGCTCATCCCGTGGGACTGTGCCGACGGCTTCTTCGAGGCGTACTGGCGCCGCCCCGAGGCGTACCTGGAGGAACACGTGCGCCGCGCGATATCGGTATGGACCAGAGTCGGGCCGGAGGCCGAGCAGCGGGCGGTGGACAGACTCCGCGACGACCTTTCCTCGGGCCGGTGGGTCGAACGCAACCGCGAACTCGTCGCCCTCGACGCGGCGGAGCTCGGCCTGCGCCTCCTCGTAGCCTGAACCATCCTGCGTGAGAACGCCCATCGTGCGTGAGAACGCCGCAGGGAGCCGGCCCGCCGGAAACGGTGGACGTTGTCGCGGCGTCAAGGCAAACCCGACCCGTGCTCGGGACCTGCCCTGATGAGGCGCACCCGTGCGTGCCCTGATGCCGCCGGCGGGTCGAACCGACCGGTCCGTGCTCGACCTGTACGGCGCGGCCTCCGGCGTCGCGTGCATCTCGGCACAAGGCGTAGCGGGCCGCACACGATCGAGGGCAGGTCCGTATGGGACCGCCCTCGATCGGGTATCAGCGGCGGGTTTCCACCTTCAGGTCGCCGCGGATCAGCGTGCGTGCCACGTCACCGGCGAACATCTCGTGCGGGAAGCCGAGTTCGATCGCGCCGGCCTCGTCGAGGCGGGCCGGTTGGGCCGTGATGAAGTCGACCTCCAAGGCGCCCGGATTGCCCTCCAGTTGCGCGGGCGTTCGGGCGCCGATGGTTGGTGGCGTCACGCCCGGGTTCCGCAGGGTCCAGGCCAGTCCGACCTGGGCAGGTGTGCGGCCCAGTTCCGTGGCGACCTCCTTCACGACGTCCACGATGGCGAGATTGCGTTCGGTGAGCGCCCCGTTGGCGATGGTGAGGCTCTTGCGGGTGCCGTCGCCGGATGCGGTGTTCGCCCCGGTCAGGTCGTCGCGGCTGTACTTGCCGGTGAGTCGTTCCCGGTGGTTGCGAGCCGGTGGAGGGAGTGCGCCTGCGAGGCTTCGGGCTCCTGGGTGGCGCGAACTCGCCCATGGGTACGGTGCCGCGCGGTGCAGGGCCGGAGTGGATCGGGGGTGGTGGTTCAGCCGCCCAGTGTGATCGCGGCTGCGATCGCCGGGCCGAAGGCGCCGCCGAGCTGGTAGCAGAGGTTGAACAGGCCTATCGCGGTGGGGCGTTGGGTGGTCGGCGCAGCTGCGGTCGCGTACACCGCGAGCGTGGCCTGGCCCGCGCCCGCGGTGAAGACGGCCAGTGTCGCGGCCAACAGGAGCAGCGGCGCCCACGGGGTCAGAGCGGCGGTGAGCGGAGCGAGCGCGCCGACGGTGAGCAGGATGGTCAGGACCCGGGGGCGACTCATCCGAGCCGACACCGCAGCCAGCAGCATGGCGAGTGCCGAACCGGTGAGGAGAGCGGCCAACTGGCTCGTGCCGATGGTGGAGGCCGACCAGTCGGTGCGGTCGCGCAGCAACTGCGGAACGGTGAAGAGCAGCGTGAAGTACGAGGTCGCGAAGGCGCAGGCGAGCGCGGCGGAGAGGACGAAGGCGCGGGTGCGCAGCAGTGCCGCCGGTACGAAGCCCGTGGGGTTGGACCTGGTGTGCAGGGCCAGCAGCGCGCCCGTTGCCAGTGAGGCGGCGACCGCGGGGATCGGGTAGCGCGGAATGAGTACCAGGGCCGTCGCGGTCAGGACCAGCAGGGCGGCGCCCCGACCGTCGAACAGGGTGCTGCGCCGCGGTGTGGACAGGTCGGCGCGGCGCATGACCGCCGGCAGGGCGAGGAGGGCGAGCGTGCCGACGGCCATGGACAGTCGCCACGAGGCGATGTCCGCGATGGTCGAGCCGAGCAGCGGGCCGACCGCCCCCAGCGTTCCGAAGCCTGCCGTGATCACGCCCATCCGGCGGACCGAGCCCGCCAGGCTCATCGCCGCGGTGACCAGGCCCGCGCCGCCTGCGGCCTGGGCCGCCCGGCCCGCCATGGCCACCGGCAGCCAGGGTGCCGCGGCGAGGACCGCGGTGCCGGTCACGATCAGGGCGGCGCTCAGCTTGAGCGTGGTGCCCAGGCCGCGGCGGCGCAGCAGGTTGGCCATCAGCGGGGTGCCGACCGCCATGGCCCAGGCGAAGACGGTGACGAGCCAGGTCGCGGTGGCCGTACGGACGCCGAGCGAGTCGGCCGTGTCGGGAAGGATCAGGACCGGGCTGTTGGCGCTTGCGGCGATCGGGGTGGCCAGCAACGCAAGCCACATGACCGGTACTCGACGCGAAGCGGGCGCGGCGGCCGACGACGTGACGGACGGCCGGATCGGGGTGGAGGCGAGGGGCTTCGTCGGTGCGGTGTGGCGGGGGCCGGGACGGGTTTGGGCGTGCGGGGACACGGCAGCCTCCGGAAAGCGGAGTGGTCGGCAGGGGTGGTCGGCGGTTGTCGGCGGGGGAGCGGCGGTGAAGTCGGGAGAGCGATTCGGGCGGCGCACCGCTCGGATCCGACAATCTCAATAGCTACATACAAGCATTCGACTCTCCCAGGGTCAAGTATCTCGAATCTAAGAGAGTTATTACTGGTAGAGTTCCTATCGAGAGAGTCCGTACCGAGAGAGTCTGTGTCGAGAGGCGTGACGACGATGAGCGATGCCGTGGACGCGATCATCGGTCAGTGGGCCGAGGAGCGCCCCGACGTGGTGGATGAGCTCTGGACGGTGCAGCTCTTCGGGCGCATCCAGCGGCTGGCCCTGGTGGTCGAGAAGTCGGTCAAGGCAAGCGCCGTCAAACACGGCTTGGATGTCGGCGAGTTCGACGTCCTCACCACGCTGCAGCGCTCCGGACCGCCGTACGCCCTCACTGCCGGGACCTTCCTCAAGGCGTCCATGGTGTCCTCCGGCACGATCACCAACCGCATCGACAAGATGGAGGCCAAGGGCCTGGTGGAACGCGTGCGCGACGGGGAGGACCGGCGCACCGTCAAGATCCACCTCACCGAGCGCGGGCACGAGGTCACCCGGGCTCTGTTCGCCGACCATCTGGCGAGCTACGCGCGGCTGCTCGCGGACGTGGACCGTGACGTGGTCGAGAACTCCGCCGACAGCCTCCGTCGGGTGCTCGAAGCTCTCGGCGACACCAGCATCAAGTGACGGCCGCCCGGGCGGTCGCTCCCGGCGCCCCCGGACGGCCCACGGCCACCTAATCGACCGTCCCGCGTGCGCCTTTCCGTGCCGCGCCCCGCATGTCCTTCGAGCGCCGACCCATCCGGTGTCCCCGCCCCCGCCCCTGTCCCCGGCGACAACGGGCCGGACGCGCGGCAGCGCCGCACGATCCTGATCGCCGTGTGCGTCGCGCTGATGGCGGTGATCGCCTCGGTCTCCGGGCTCAACGTGGCCCAGCCCGACTTGGCCGTCGAGTTCGACGCGTCCCAGGGCACCATCCTGTGGATCATCGACATCTACACCCTGAGCCTGGCCGCGCTCCTGCAGCCGCTCGGTGCCGTCGGCGACCGCCTGGGCCGCAAACCCACGCTGGTGGCCGGCCTGATCCTCTTCGGCCTCGCCGGCGCCGCGGCCGGGCGGGGGTCGCCGTCGGTCTCGCCGGGCGCCGCCGTGCGCGGTATCGCACCGGCCGGCGGCACGTCGAGTCGCAGATCGCGGCCGATCATCCGCACGATGCGCCGAGCCCCTCGGCGGCGACCCGACCACGGTGAACGCGCTTGCCGGTCAGACCTGTTCCGCCTCGCCCCGGGCACGAAGCGTCCGCGCGTCGAACACTCTTCGCGCTGTCGTCCCCCGGGGTGCGAAGGAGTCTCGTCTTGTGCGTGATACTAATACCGGTATAAGAATTGGATTCCGCACGTGAGACATGGAGACGCAGGACATGGTGGAGATCAAGACCGATACGGACCTGGACGCGATGCGGGAAGCCGGGCGGGTGGTGGCCCACGCCCTCGCCGCCGCCCGGGAAGCCGCCGGCGTCGGGGTGTCCCTGCGGGAACTGGACGAAGCGGCCCGCGCCGTCCTGAGCGAAGCCGGGGCACGCTCACCCTTCCTCGGCTACCTGCCCTCCTTCGCCCCCACCCCATTCCCCGCGGTGATCTGCACGTCGGTCAACGACGCCATCGTGCACGGCATCCCCACCGACTACCGCCTGCGGGACGGTGACCTGGTCGGCGTCGACTGCGGAGCGGAACTCGACGGCTGGACCGGCGACGCCGCCATCAGCTTCACCGTCGGCACCCCACGACCCGCCGACGTGGACCTGATCAACGCCACCCAGCGCGCTCTCGACGCCGGCATCGCCGCGGCCAAAGTCGGCAACCGCATCGGCGACATCTCCCACGCCATCGGCAACGTCGCCCGATCGGCACGCTGCGGCATGCCCACCGACTTCGGCGGTCACGGCATCGGCCGCCGCATGCACGAAGACCCCGACGTCCCCAATCGAGGACGCGCCCGCCGCGGCTTCCCCCTCCGCCACGGCCTGACCCTCGCCATCGAACCCATGCTCATGGCCGGCGGACACAACGACTATCGCGTCGGCCCCGACGGCTGGACCCTGTACACCGTTGACGGCAGCCGTGCGGCCCACATCGAGCACACGGTCGCCATCACGGAAGAGGGCCCCCGCATTCTGACCCTGCCCTGATCATCCGGACGGCGCGCCGTCCCGGCAGCGCACCGTCCCGGCAGCGCACCGTCCCGGCGCATTCCTCTCGCCGGCAGACCCGCGTGTTCGATACGAACCCACGGGAGAATTCAACTCTCTTGCGTCCAGGCGAGCTTGATCCGATACTCGCGGATACGCCAGCCCGCCGGCGTTCGTGCCGCGATGCAGCTCAATCGCAGACCGCTGGTCAGATGTGGCGCCTGGCCGTCGCGGTGGAAGTACACGAGCGAGCTTGCCGACGCGACCGCCCGGTCGCCGTCGACATCGACCAGGATGTCGGTGGTCATGTGCTGGGTGAGTTCCCCCTCGACCTCGGCCCGGCGCATGTAGTCGACGACCTTGTCGAGGCCCTGGAGTTCGCCTCCGTGCGGCGAGTGCACCGCCACGTCGTCGGCGAACACGGTGCCGGCATCCTCCCACCGCCTCTCGTCGAGCAGGCGCGCGAGACGGATGAGCAGGTCGGCGATCTCGTTGCGGTCGTCGATCGGAGTGTTCGGGGACATGGCATTCCTCTTTCGTTGGCGTGTCCAACATTGGCGTCGCCAACTATATCCGAATCCATTGGCGCCGCCAACGATTTGTACAGGCTGTCGTGAACCCGGCGAACCGGCTCGACGCAGGGGTCTGCACTGCCGTCGCGGGCCGATGGGCGATGGGCCGATGCGGCCGACGGTGGTGGGCGTACAGGCCCTGCCGGCCGCCGACGCGTCCGCCGCCCGTCGGGTCCCGTCGGCCCCGAGCGCGGTCCCGCGCGGCTGGAGGTCAGGCGAGTACCGCCGCCGGCAGCGCGGCGGTATCGGCGATCAGTGGTTCGTCCGCGGGTGCGGCGGAATCGTGCTTGGTGGACAGGACCGCCATGACGATGGGTCCCCGGCCGGGCGGCCAGGTGACGGCCACGTCATTGGTGGTGCCGTACCCGCCGGTGCCGGTCTTGTCCCCGACGATCCAGTCCTTGGGCAGTCCTGCCCGCAGGCGGTTGCCGCCGGTGGTGTTGGCGAGCAGCCAGCCGGTCAGCCGCTCGCGGTCCTGCGCGTCGAGGGCGTTTCCCAGGGCGAGCCGGGCGTACGTCCGGCCGATCGCGCGGGGGCTCGACGTATCGGTCGCCCGGCCCGGCTCCGCCGAGTTCAGGGCGGGCTCCCATCGGTCGAGCCGGGTCACCTCGTCCCCGATCGAACGGCAGAAGCGGGTGACCGCGCTCGGTCCGCCGAGTTCGCGCAACAGGAGATTCGCCGCGGTGTTGTCGCTGTGGTCGATGGCGGCCGCGCACAGGTTCGCGACGGTCATGCCGTCGGCGAGGTTCTCGGGCAAACCCGTGATCGGCGCGTAGCCCGACTCCGTGACGTCCTTCCGTGTGTACCGGATGCGCCGGGCGAGGTACTCGCCGTCCCGGTCGAGGTCCCTCAGGACCGCGGCCACGGCGATCGTCTTGAACGTCGAACACATCGGGAACAACTCGCGCGCGCGGTGGTGCACGGTCCTGCCCGTGACCGTGTCCCACGCGAAGACCCCCAGCCGTGCGGAATGCGCCTCCTCGAGGGCACGCAACCGCCCGACGATCCGCTCGTTGTCGTCCGTGCCCTGTGCGAAGGCCCTTCCGCCGACGGGGAGAACGAGGCCGAGAGTTGCTGCGGCGACCCCGCCGAGTACCCCACGCCGACTCGGACGCAGTTCCATGGCCACTTCTTCCCTCGGTTCGTGCGGCGCCGTCGGGCATGCGGACGCTCCCGTGCGGGCCGTCCAAACCCATTCGTGCCTATTGCGGATGCGAGTTCACCCGAGACGGTTCCCACCCGCCGACCTGCCACCCGCGCCATGCGTCGACCCATGCGTCGGGGACCACGGTGTGCAACGCGGTGTGCAACGCCGTGCGGATCCTCGGGACGAGCGCCAAGCCGCGTGCTTTCGCACCCCCGACACCAAGGACGGTTCCCAGGGCCGGAACCGCCGTGCGAGCGGCACGACACGAGCGACGGCCGACCGCCCGGCGTGGCCAGGACCGCTCGTCCGCGTCCGAATCCGCGCCGTCGTGAAGCCCTCCGGCGCAGGCGGACGCCGGGATTCGGAGCAGCCCGCGGAGCATCGCCGCGGTGCGTTCCGAGTTCCGGCCCCTGAGGCCCACCTCCACCGCCCCACCTGGACCGCGCCGCTCAGGCCCGCGCCACCGACTGGGGGAAGGTGAACACCTGGTCCGGGTCGTAGTGTCGGGACACCGCCTTCAGCCGCGACAGGTTTTCGCCGTAGTAGGCCGTACCCCAGTCGGGCAGGTTCGCGTCGATGTAGTTGACGTACGCGCCCGACGCGCCCAGCGCTTCGAGGCCGTCCCGGACGGCGTCCACCGCGGCTGTCGCCTCCTCCTTGCCGGCCGGTGTGGTGCTCGCGTAGATCTGTGCGGTGGCGAGGGCCGAGCGGTGTGGAAAGGCCGTTGCGTCGGGGGCGATCCGCGAGACGGCGCCGCCCATCGCGTCCAGCAGCAGGTCCATCCCGGTACGCCCGGCCATCAACCGCACCACCCCCTGCGCGTCCAGCGGAGCGGTCAGCACCCGGGAGACGGCGACGAAGGCCGCTCGCGGCAGCCGCCCGCCCTCGAAGGTCGGATGGCACTGCGCGATGGTGTCGTTCGCGCAGCCGGCCATGTACTTCATCGTGTCCAGATAGCTCCTGCCCTGCACGGTGCGCGAGCTCGGTTGGGTCGACGCGGCGGCGATCAGCCGGTCCAGGAGCGGATTCAGCCCGCCCTCCGCTCCGACGTAGCACCCGCCCACCCGACAGGTCGGTGGTGTACCGCCGGACACCACACAGTTCGACCACAGCTCCGGCGGCGCGTCCGAGACCCACTCCTGCCAGGCCCCGATCACCGACGCGGCCGAACCGGCCGGGAAGCGCAGCGAGAAGACGGTGAGCTCGGGCGCCGGCTCGGTGCTGAAGGTGAACCGGGTGACCACGCCGAAGTTGCCGCCGCCTCCGCCGCGCAGCGCCCAGTACAGGTCCGGCTCGGAGCACTCGGAGACGGTGAGCACCCGCGAGTCGGCGGTGACCACCTCCGCCGAGACCAGCCGATCGCAGGTGAGTCCGTACTTGCGGGTCAACACCCCGATCCCGCCGCCCAGGGCCAGTCCGCTGACCCCCACCGTCGGACACGAGCCGGCCGGCATCAGCCGCCCGGCCTCCGCCAGCGCCGCGTACACCTCGATCAGCCGGGCTCCCGACCCGACTCGCACGGTGCCGTCCGCCTGCACCTGGACCTGCGCCATCGGCCGCAGGTCCATCACCAGCCCGCCGTCGGGCACGCTGTACCCGAGGTAACTGTGCCCTCCGCTGCGCGCGGCGATCGGCACCCCGTGCCCACGGGCCGCATCCAGGCAACTCTGAACATCCGCCGCAGAGGTGCACTGGGCCACCGCCGCCGGAAGTTGATCGTCGTACAGTTCGTTGTATCCGAGGCGGGCCACGCCGTACGCCTGGTCCTCCGGCAACAGCAACCGCCCATCGAGCCGCGCCTTCAACGCGGCCCAGTCCGGGGGTTCGGCCACGGACCCGGGCACCCGCTGCCCTGCGATGCTCCGCAACGGCCGGGCGTCGTACGCCGGCAACACCGGCATCCCGCTCCGCGCCTTCGCTGCGGCCGCAGGCCCCGTCACCGCCAGCGCACCCCCGACACCCAGAGCGGTCAGAAACCCCCGTCGATCGATCGTCATACGCTCACATCTCCCGGCGACCCGTGCGCACCGCGCGTCGGCTACGCGGCGCTGCATCGCTGCCATCCTGACCCGGGGACCGGTCGACGGCGGGTCGGACTACGCTCCGGCGCGCCGGATTACACCCATCGGTGGATGCGAGTCGGGCCTCGGCGACTGCGGCCGGCCACCCTGGGAGGGGTGCGGGTGGGCGCCGGGTATCGCACTCAGTCCCCGGACCAACCCCAGAACGCGATCCAGGCGGGCTCCCCGTCGTGGTGGAGGACCACACAGCTACCGCTCCACCGCTCGAGTTCGTTGTCCGGCATGCCGACCCGCTCGTAGTCCACGCGCGTCGGCCGCTCCGTCCCGAACACGGCCAGTGTTTCGGCGGGTGTCAAACGGGCGGAAGGCACAGGACCGGTTGGCTGCTGCGGCGTCGACGATCACGGCGTCGACGTCGAGGATCGAATGCGTGCCACAGGTACCCAGGAATTCGCCGTACGTCTCGTCGCCGCCCAAAGCGTCGAACTCCGCGAGCGTTTCGGGTACCGGCAACCCCCACTCGGCCGGGCTGTGGAACTCACCGGCTTCGAAGACCTGTTCCCGAAGTTCTCGAAGGGCCGCCGACAAGTCGGTCCGATACGGCACGACGTGACTCCAACCCGAAGCTCCCACGAATCCCCCTCGATACCGGCGGCACGGTCACACGCGCCGACGGAACCGTACGGATGGGGTCCGACACTTGCGGGGGCCGCACCCCGGGGACGGGGACGGTCACGGGCGCGTTCGGGCACGGCGGGACGCCGGTCACGGGTCCGCGGCGGAGAGGACACCCGTGCCCGAACCCACGCGCCTACGCCATCCGGGCCAGGAGACCACCGTCAGGGATCGTCGGAGCGTCGCGGGAAGAACTACGACTCGCCGCGGATCCTGGTCGAGGCGATCGAGGCCGCGGCGATGGTCCTGGCGGCGGTCTGGGTGGACGAGCCGGAGTTCAGGCTGGGAAGGGACGGCTGGTTGAGCGCGTGAACGACGAACTCGTAGGTGTTCACCGTCGAGGGTGAACAGGGTCCCTGGTAGCCGTAGAGGCTCGCGCTTCCCCGGTAGTAGATCTGCCTGGCTCCCGCGGGGACCGAGGGGCGGTAGGCGTGGTCGACGTTCTGGGGGAGGGAGGTCGTGTTCGCCGGGATGTCGTAGATGACCCAGTGGATGAGGTTGGCGTTGTCGAGATCGCGCATGACGATCGCGTAGCTCTTGGCGGCGGCCGGGGCACCGGACCAGGTCAGGGGCGGGGACTCGTTCTTCTTGGCGGGGTCGTTGCCGCCCCCGCTGGTGCACTCGTGGATCTTGGGGATGAAGCCGCCGTCGACGAAGGCGGCGCTGGACAGGGCGAACGCGCTCCGATCCGCCGACGACGCCGGTGCGGTCGACGAAGCGGTGGCGGGTGAAACGCTGACGACCCAGGTGATGAGCAGTGCGCACAGCACAATTCGTGTGCTTCTCACTGGAGGCTCCCGAGGATGTCTGTGGTCCCTGTGGTCCGTCCATGGGGTAGGCGGGGATACGGGGCGAGTCGCAGTGGCGAGGTCGGAGTGACACCAGCGGGAGTGGGGCCACGCGTCGCACGCGTGCGGTCGAATCAGCGTATGCACGCCGGATTCCGGCGGCCAATGCCACTTTCTCTGCGAACGATGCACTTTTCTCTCACGAACGACGGGTGTGCTGACCGGTGTTCGGTGACGGCGGCATCGAACCCGGTCGACCCGACGACGGGCAGGGCCGGATGGCCGACACGCCCCCGATGTGTCGGCGGGCCGCCGGTCAGCGGCTCCGGGGCTGTTCGGGCGCGGTGGACGTGCGGGTTTCGGCGCCGGCGTTGCTCCCGAGGGATGCGACACGGGTCTTCAGGGCTGCCACGGCCGGCTCGGGGTGTTCGGCGTAGAAGCGGAAGGCGCGGGCCTGGGCGGGTTTGCCGAGAGGGCGTCGGTACGGGACGGGCGCGGTGAGTTCGACGGTGATCGTGGTCTGGCTCGCCACCGCCAGGTCCGCGAGACCGTTGTCGTCGACGGTGGCCAACCTGCCTTCGGGGAACCTCCGTTCGAGGCGGACGGAGGCGATGTGGTCGGCGGGGATGTGGATGTCGAGGAGGGCTCCGTAGCGCAGACGCAGGGAACCGTCCGGGCCGATCACGTGGGGGCGGACCACGCACGAGGCGTGCAGGGCGACGATGAAGTAGCAGCCCCAGATATCCACGACCAGGGTGACGGCGTGCACGACCGGCCACGGAATCAGGAACGCGAGGGCCAGGGTCTCGACGACGGAGACGAAGAAGAAGCAGTACACGAAAGCCGTTTGACCGGGGGCGTACGCGACGGGCAGGTCGCCGTCGCGGACCCCGTGCGGGCCGCGACGGGTCGCCCAGCGCAGGAAGCTGGTGGAGAGGAACAACTCGTGGGCGGTGAGCCTGCGTACGGGCGCCGGAACGGTGTCGGCGATCGCGGCGAGGAAGGCGGGGCGGCGTGCGAGCCCGGCACGCCGGTGGCGGCGGTGGTCGAGGGCAAGCAGGACGGATGCCGCCACGACGATGGTGAGCGTCGCCGCCGCCGTGGCGGCCCGGGCGGTCGAAGGGACCCGTACGCCGCCGACCAGACACAGGATCACCGTGAACTCCCCGGGGAGGAGCGCGACGAAGGACCAACGCACGATCTTCCTCGGCCCCTTCATCCGGCACGCTCCCGGAGCAGCACGATGGCGCGGCGAATGGCCGCCGCCTGGGCGGGGGAGTGATCCTCGAAGAAAGCGTCCAGGAAACCGCTTTCGTCTTTCGCCACGCCCCGGTCCGGGATGCCCATCGCACGCAGCGCCGCGTCCGGGATGCTCTCGGCGACGGCCCGGGCGGTCTGCTCCACCCGCGGGTCGTCCTCGGCGGCGTCGGCCAGTTCGTCCAGTCGGGCGTAGACGTCGTACGCGCGCCGCATCGCCTCCGGGTCGGCGCCGAGGGTGTGTACGAGGGCGTCGAGCCAGCCTCGGTCGCCGTCCGGTGATCCGGTCTCCAAGAGGGCGAGTAGTTGCCGCTCCTTGGCGGCCATCGCCGGCTCCGGACCGGGGAGCAGCGCGGAGGTGCGGGCCATGTCCTCGAAGACGGCCGCGAGTTCGGGGGATACGGGGGCCTCGGCGGGCAATCGTCCGGTGCGCTCGGCCTGTTCGAGCAGTTGGCGCAGGCGGGCGCGGCGCTGCCGGATGGCGTCCTCCTGGCGGGCCAGGTCGACGTCCAGCTCGGTGAGGATTTCCACGAGATCCCGGCCCGCGTCGTTCGCCAACACGTCCTTGACCTCGTCCAGGCTCAGGCCGAGCTCGGTCAGTCGGCGCAGCCGGGCCAGTTCGGCGGCATCGCGTAGGGAGTACTCGCGATACCCGTTGGGCTGCCGGGGTGGCTCGGGCAGCAGGCCGATGCGGTGGTAGTGGCGCACGGCGCGCGTGGTGACGCCGGCGATGGCGGCCAGTTCTCCGATTCGCATGCCACCAGTAGAAACGTTGACGCTACGACAAGGTCAAGTTGTCGGCCCGCGAGTCGGTCGTGCCTGGCATCGCACCTCGCGCGCGGTGTGTGGACACCCCGCCATGTTCGCCATCGGCCCGGCGACCTCACGTCCGCACCGCCCGCCGCCGCCGTGTACGCGGACGCGACGGCGTCACCCCCGGTGTCGGGCCGGCAGCGGACCGATACCGCAGGCGAACGCGCGAAGTACGGCCTGTTGCACTGCCCGCGGGCCGCCCTTGCCGGGGCGAGCCGGCCCCGCCCGCCCCGCTCGGCGGGACCGGCCGGCGCGTCCGAGGGCCCGCCCGCCCCGGCGATTTCCGGCCCGCCGCCCAGGACGCGGCGGGCCCTCGACCGACGGCGCGCCGTCCGTTCGACCGTCTGCGGCTCGATACAGGCGGCACGCGAAACTCGTCGGCGTCCCCGGCGCCGCGAACGGGTCGTGGCCGTCGACCAGCGGGGTGGGAGAGCCGTGCATGCTCAGGCGCGCGGCCTGCTCCGCGTCGACCACCTCGCGGCGCACGACGTCGACGTCGTCCCGTCCGGTCAGAGCCTCGACCACCCTCGCCTCGATGACCGGAGCGTTCGGGCAACTCTGCACCGTCAGCACGTCGACCCGCATCGGGGGACCTCCACGTTGTTTGCTCTGTCATCGAGGCTGGTGCCGCGCCCGGCAACGTTTGCCGTTGTCCGGGCGCGGCACCAGGAGCACAAG